>JBGSSC010000475.1:0-60609 GCA_041737265.1 Terrimicrobiaceae bacterium
AGGGCTCGGTGCGGGCGCTGCGTTGGGAGACCGACGGCACCCTGCGCGCCTGGTGCGGCGGGCGCGAAGGCGATCTGAACCAAGGCGTCGTCATCCGCGACGGGAAACTCGAAAGCGTCCTCCCCCTCGCCGGGGCCGGCCCGGAATGGACGGCTCCCGATGTGTCAGGCCTTGGCTCATTGCCGGTCGAAGTCGCAAACACGACCCTGCCGTCTCGTCATGGCCGCCGACATCTTGCCAAACCCAGTTGCTGGGCTGCGTGGAGTGACGGTTGGGCGCTGGTTGGCACTCTCGATGGCATGGTGGCGAAAGTTCATCTGGCAAGTGGGCGGGTCGTAGCCCTCGGGGTCGCAAGCCCTCACGGCCCGGTGCATCAGATTGTGACCAACGCCGTGCGCACCCGCGCCTTCGGGGTGGCTGGAGATACGATGGATCTTGGGCAGGCCTTCTATTTTGATGAGGAGGTTGGATTGCGCGAGCTCGGCCGCACGCTGGCCGGGGTAGAGGGATTGGGGCTCGTGGGCAACACCGAGCCTTGCTGCACGGCCCTCTCTCCGGACGGCAAAACCCTGGCTATCGGTGCCCTCGACGAACTCGGCTCGGTTTACCTTTATCGCGAACCGGTCGTTGCATGAGTCAACCCCGCTATACCGCTGGCACGCTAAGCTACACCAAACCGGCGCTCTTTCTCCTCTTTGCCTGGCTGCTCTGGGGCGACTTCTGCTTCATGATGATGGAGACGGTGGTGCCGGCGGTGGTGCCGCTCAAGCTGAACGCGCTTGAGGCACCGAACTGGTTGATCGGTCTCATTCTGACCACGGCGCCTGGCATTCTCAACATGACTCTCTGCCCGTGGGTCAGCTTTAAAAGCGATCGCTTTCGCAGCCGGTGGGGGCGGCGAATTCCATTCATCCTGTTCACGCTACCGTTTCTTTGTGCCTCTTTGGTTCTGCTTGGGCTGAGTGAGAATATAGCAAGTTGGCTTCACGCCACCGTGGGCGCTCTAACGGGAGTGGCCCCGGCGACCCTGACCATTGGACTGATCGCGATCTTCATGTTTGCGTTCAAGTTTTTCGACATGTTTGTCGGGTCGGTTTTCCACTGCCTGTTCAATGATACCGTCCCGGTCGAATTCATGGGGCGGTTCATGGGGCTTTTCCGCATCGTCAGCACGGCGGCGGGTGCCTTGTTCAACATTTTCATCTTCAAGTATTCCGATACCCACATGCGGGAAATCTTCATCGGGGCGGCTATTCTTTATCTCATAGGCATGGGCTGGATGTGTCTGCGCGTGAAGGAGGGCGAGTATCCGCCCGTGCAAGGGGAGGGGGAGCGAAGCGGGCTCCTTGGGGATATCAAAACTTACGGGAAGGAAAGTTTTTCCCACCGGCTTTACCTTCAAAGTTATTTGACCCAGGCGTTTAGCGTGATGGCTGCGGGCAGCGGTATTTTTCTGGTTTTTTTCTACCGGGAAATGGGGCTGACTCTGGAGCAAATCGGCTGGCTCGCCGGGTTGGGAGGGGTGGCCGCAATGGTCGCAACCCTTTTAGCCGCTTCCTTTGTGGATCGCTGGCATCCCCTTCGCATCATGACCTATCTGACGATTTTCTCCGCTGTTTCTGGTTTCGCGAATTGGGTGTGGATACCGGTCACGCTGCCGGGCCAACTTTTTTTCTGGCTTGGAATCGGCACGACTGTCACGGCGGCATTCAGCGGGGCTCTGGGAGGCATTAGCTCCTACACGATGCTGATGAGGATTTATCCCCAGTCCCGTTACGCCCAATTTTGTTCGGCCCGGGCCGTGGTCGCTTCGCTGGCAAATATCGGTGCCGGCTTTGCCGTGGGGCTGTTTCTCGACGGGATGAAATCCTTCTGGCCCGTAGGCGGGTTCTGTTACCGCTTCATGTTCCTGTGGGCATGGCCTTTCACCATCGCCGCTGCCGTCCTTATGGCGGCGCTCTATCGTGAATGGCGAAAATTAGGGGGTGATAGGCATTACCGTCCGCCCGCCCCGTGGAATGCCGATGGAAAGGATGAGATGGGTCGGGAGGAAGGTTTTAACATCCTTCTACGGCCCCGTTTGACCATGCTTTCTCTGCATCTGTTCACGGCGGGGTTCGTGCTGACCTTGCTGCTCACTCCAGTGTTCTGCTCGATCATGCACCGTCACGGCCTCGTCGAGGCTTCGCGCTGGTATTTGATCGCGTTTGTCCCGGCGATGTCGCTTCTTACTGCCCTTTGGCTATGGCTCGCTCGCACCGTGCGCAGGGACATCCACGAGTCCGTGGCTGGTCGCGTTCCGCGCCTCGGCATTCCGCATTATGGCGTGATGCTGGTGCTGGGAGTTCAGAGTCTGGTGGCATTCCCGATCTATTGGATGCAGATCCTCTGGACGAGCGAACTCGATATGCAGCGGGAACTCCTCTTCTTTGCGGCAGCCAACATCCTCAGTTCTGCGGCCATTCTGGTCTTTGTCCAACTTTTGCGATGGGTGGAAAGGCCTGTCCAGCCTGAGCCGCAATCCGAACCGGAGCCCGCCCTCCTTTCCAGCGAAACCGCAACAGCCATTTGAAGATTATGACAACACATTCTCCACGTCCCGCTTCCACCCTCGAAGTCTCTGGCTCATTCGCCTTGGGCTGCAATTACTGGGCCTCCCATGCTGGCATTTTTATGTGGCGCGACTGGCGCCCCGACATCATCGACGCCGACTTCGAGGCGCTGGCCACCAACGGAATTGAACTGCTACGCGTTTTTCCGCTCTGGTCCGATTTTCAACCCATCAGCCTCCTCCGTGGGCATGGCGGGCGTCCCGTTGAAATGCGATTCGGAGAGGCAACGCTGCCGGCTGATCCAGTAGGTCGGGCCGGGGTATCGGCAGAAATGTTGGGGAGGTTTATTACCCTCTGCGAACTGGCGGAAAAACACGGACTTCGTCTAATCGTCGGGCTCGTCACAGGATGGATGAGCGGTCGGCTTTTCGTTCCTCCGGCGCTCGAAGGGCTCAACCCGATTACCGACCCCGTCAGTCTTGCATGGCAGATGAGATACGTCCGAACCTTGGTGGAGAATCTTCGCTCGGAATCCTGCGTCGTTGCCTGGGACCTGGGGAACGAATGCAATTGCATGGGCCCGTCGCCATCGCGGGAGGCGGCCTATCTTTGGACGGCTTCAATCGGCAACACGATCAAGGCAGCTGATTCCACCCGTCCGGTGATTTCCGGAATGCATGGACTTTCCTCGCCAGTGGATGCCCCTTTGAGTCCGTGGGTCATCGACGATCAGGCGGAATTGACCGACATCCTCACCACGCATCCCTATCCCTATTTCACGCGTCATACCCGCAACGATGCCGTGAATGGCTTTCGCACGACCATGCACGCCACGGCCGAATCGCGGTTCTACGCAGACCTTGGCGGCAAACCCTGCTTTGTCGAAGAGATCGGCGTCATGGGACCCATGATTGCAAGTGACGAGGTCGCCGCAGCGTTTGCACGAGTCATCCTGTATTCCCTGTGGGCCAATGACTGCCGCGCATTCCTCTGGTGGTGTAATCATGACCAGACCGAGCTGGTAAACGCTCCCTACGACTGGATTGGTGTGGAACTGGAACTGGGCCTTCTCCGGATCGACCATACGCCCAAGCCCGTGCTCCGGGAAATGAAAGCATTCCACGATTTTCTCGGCACGATTCCTTTCGCGGCCTTACCACCCCGCCATCGGGAAGCCGTCTGTCTTCTTACCCATGGACAGGACAACTGGGCGGCAGCCTATGGTGCATTTGTGCTTGGCAAGCAGGCGAAACTGGAAATGGATTTCCGCCATATCGAGCAATCGATCCCCGAGGCTCCGATCTATCTGCTGCCAAGCATCACTGGCATGAATTGCATCCCGCGCCGCCAGTGGAAGGAATTACTCTCCCGAGTTCGCGCCGGAGCCACCCTGTATCTCTCACTGGGAGATGGGATCGTGCCCCATTTCAATGAGGTCGCAGGGGTGGAACTCGTCACGCGCAGTGAGACGACGGGCCTCGCATCCGTCAGCTTGTCCAACGCCGAAAGATCGGTCTTGCCGCTGGTCGGAGCGGATAAAATTGCCGTGACTGCGGTTGACGCCGATGTGCTGGGAGTGCGGAGCGATGATGGCAGTCCTGCTTTTTGGAAAAACCGATATGGCAATGGGCAGATCATCGTGTTCGCAGCCCCGATCGAGACGGCGCTAACAAAAACACCGGGAACTTTTGACGCGGATTCCCCTCCCTACTGGAAGGTCTATCACGAGATCGCGAGTTCTCAACCGTGCCATCGCCGATTGGCAATCGAATCCCCGAATCTCGCGGTAACTGAGCATCCCATCGACTCGGGGCAATCGATGGCCGTGGTCATCAATCACACCGCAACCGCGCAAACGGCAAGGGCTGTGCTCAATGAGGGATTCGCTATCGGTCGGATCGTGAGGGGCAATATCGAAAATGTTGGGGATGCAAATCCCCTCATTTCGATCGCACCACACGATGCGGTCGTTTTCACCATTGAGAAATCGTGAGCGTTGGGAAATTCGCCCGGAACGATTCCCTTGGCGTCCTGGAATCGGCCAGAACGCAGGAATAGCAGGGCAAAATATATGCCTCGGACCTCGCGATGGCGAAAGCGCCCCGGTTGCTGCGGGGTTAGCGCTGGAAATGCGCAAAAGGACAAGATGATATGCGCATCTTGCTATTGTCGCATCAATGCTCAGGGGATAAATTTTTTCGCTGTCTTGGTCATCCCTCGAACGCAACTCGCACCCAAAAATTGAACGATTTGCTGCTCCCGAATCCGAAACCCTCAAGTCAGAACACGAACCTCTCTATGAAAACGCAGAAACAGTCAGTCCTTCAAAGATCCTTTTTTTACGCCGCGCTCTTCGCCCTGCTGACCCAGGCCGCCCACACGGAGATCATTGATGTCCCTGCCGGAACTAATACTACCTTGCGCGCTGGGAAGGATGCTAGCTCTTATACATTGCACGGAGATTGGGCAGAGCCACCCGATGGCGGGCCGGCCAAGCTCATCACCGAAGGCACAGACCACACCACGGTCAGTGGTCCCATCACCGTGAATTTTTTCGATTTTATCCAAGCCGCGAACGGGTCGGACTTGACGATTCAGGGAGGAATCTCAGGTGCCGCCGCAACATCCTACCTGACACTAGTCCCGTCGGAAGGGTCGACGATCACACTGGAGGGAAGTCCCGTTGTGCTTCCAACTTCCCTGGATGGCCTTGTTCTTTTTGGAGACCCGACTAACCAAGGAACGGTCGTCTTGAATGTCTCGGGAAACACGTGGGGAGGAGCGATTGTCCAGGAGGGCGGCACTCTGCGGACCGATGTAGCCAACGCGCTGCCAGCCGACGGGACGCTCATGGTCCACGGGAACCTCGATCTGAATGGTAAAGACCAAGCGATTGGCACTCTGGCTGACGATCTCCCCGGTGGCGGCGTTCCTGAAAATACCAGCGGAAATATTACCAGTAAAACCGCTGCTACACTAACTATTGAACAAAAAAATTTGCAGGGTCGGGATGACAGCAGTGGAAACAGAGTTGAGAGCAAGGGAAATTTCTCCGGGTCAATTACCGGTGAGGTGTCGCTAGTCAAGCTGGGAGACGCCGTTTTGACTCTCGGTGGAGACATTGACATCAATGGGACGACTACGGTTAAGGAAGGTGCGCTTGCGGTGAATGGCCAGCTAAAAACCGCTCGGTTGACTGTGGCCCAAGGAGCTGAGCTCAAGATCAAAATGAGCATTGCAAGCCCTAGTATTATCACCAATGCCGTAGTAGTGGCCGGGAGCGATCTGGATATTACATCCTCCTCCGCGCAGCCCGCTGCCACAGCCGATCCAGTCTTTCTGGTAGTCAACAACAGTCGGGGAGTCGCGCTCGCCACATTCAAGTCCGTATCACTTAACGGGGAACCCTTGAAAGACCTTAATAATTTTGTCGTTGATGGTCAAAAATTCCGCCTGGTTTACAATGCTAACTTCAACGGTCCCGGTTCAGACAGACTAGCCAACGACATCGCGCTGGTGCCAGTTCGTTGATTGTGTTCGCAGATTTCACATGAGGCTAGCCATGTTCAGCCCATCGGTCGTGCCGATTCAAATATCGCCCAGAGTCCTTACCCCTGGTTCTACAACGCTCCGCCCAGCGAATCTAAGGACGTGATTCCTTAATTTCTATTGTGCCGACAATCGCAGCCTCCCCCCATCTTTCACTGATACCCTGGCCAGCAAAAATCGAATCGCGAGTGGGTATATTCCGTCTCCCGGCAGTGATCGAAATAAGGCTGGAGGGCGACGAATCCGCAGTGGCTCCACTCAGGGACTTACTGGCGGATGGTTGGCGAAACCAAACCGAGCTTTCGGGCGCAACACCCCGTTTCGCAGGAGAAATCGTGCTTAGCTTGGTGGAATCACTCGGGCAAAAGGAAGCTTACACGCTGGAGGTGTCGCCGAATGGCATAGAAATCAAAGCTGGAACCACCGCTGGCATTTTTTACGGAGTACAAACGCTGCTTCAGCTACTGCCTTCGGACGGTTCAGTGGAACTACCCTGCCTCAACATCGAAGACCAACCACGCTACCCTTGGCGTGGGATGCACTTGGATTGTGTGCGGCACTTCATGCCTGTGCCGTTTCTGAAAAAGTTCATCGACCTGATGGCTCTCTTCAAATTCAACACTTTCCACTGGCACCTGACGGATGATCAGGGCTGGAGATTGGAAAGCAGACGCTACCCGCGCTTGACGGAGGTTGGCGCATGGCGCGCGGAGACCGTTCGAGGCTTTGAAAAAGGCCCCGGCGACGGTGTGCCGCATGGGGGCTTTTACACTCGTGAAGAAGCCCGCGAAATCGTGGAGTATGCGGCGGCTCGTTTCATCACCGTGGTTCCCGAGATCGAAATGCCGGGCCACGCGACGGCTGCGCTGGCGGCGTATCCGGAGTTCTCCTGCACGGGCGGACCATTCTCGGTTGCCACCGAGTGGGGCATCTTCCAAGATGTCTTTTGCGTTGGCAACGATGCGACACTGGCCTTCCTCGAAAACGTTCTCGATGAGGTCTTGGAAATTTTCCCCTCCACTTTCATCCATATCGGCGGTGACGAGTGCCCGAAAGATCGTTGGCGCGTTTGTCCAGAGTGTCAGGCGCGCATTCGCGCCGAGGGCCTGGCGGATGAGGACGCATTGCAATCCTGGTTGATCGGCAGGATGAGCCGTTTTCTGCAATCGCGCGGACGCCGACTCGTAGGCTGGGATGAAATCCTTGAGGGTGGTCTGGCCGAGGGAGCGACCGTCATGTCTTGGCGCGGTGAAGCCGGGGGAATCGAGGCCTGCAATGCGGGCCACGATGTGGTCATGACCCCAGGCGACCGGGTTTATTTTAACTTCTCGCAAGATCGCCCCGAAACCAATCCGCTGCTTCAGGAAATCCCCTACACCTCTTTGGAATCCGTCTATCGCTATGAGCCGACCCCAGAGCAGATCGACCCCGCGCAACGTCACCACCTGTTAGGCGCGCAGGGGCAACTGTGGACCGAATACATGCCGACCACGCGACGGGTCGAATACATGGCTTTCCCGCGTACACTGGCATTGGCTGAAGTTCTTTGGAGTCCGCGGGAAAGCCACGACTTCGCGTCGTTCGAACAGAGACTTCCCGCCGCGCTGCGCTTGTTCGACGAACGCGGTGTGAGCTACCGCACTCTCACTAAGACCGATAAAAACGCTCTAACTATCTAATAATTATGCACAAACGTTTCTTCTCCCTTTCTAACAAAGTATCCGCTCTGGGCCTCGCAGTTTTTTGCCTGGCCGCCTCCGGTTGTGATAGCAAGCCCGAGCAATCCGCGAAGCCTGTCGATCCGCAGAAGATCGAGACAAACCCCGACGCTGGTAAAAAGGCACTCACGGTTCCGGTCATTCCGAATTCCTCCTTTGAGCAGGGCGCCGATGGCAAGCCCCTCGGATGGAGCGGGGTGGGAAAAGTGGCCTGGAGTCAAGGTGATGCGGCCGACGGCACCGGGTATGTCTCTGTTTCCTCCGGCATTGCCTCCAACGAGGCAGAGGGAGTCTCGGGTGAAATCGGCTGGCTGAGCGATCCGGTGAGTTTGGTGCCGGGAGTCGCTTATGAACTGCGGTTTCGCTGCCGTTACCGTCCAGAGAATCTCTTTGCTCCTGCCCACGCTTTTGTGGGACCGGAATGTGCCCGGCAACTCATTCCCCTAGAGGGTTCTCAACTGGTCTCGCCCTGGCGTTCCCACTCCGTGCGTTTCGTTGCCCCGGCTGCGCCTCCCACCAATGGCCAGCGGATTTTTCTCGGACAACATCAGCTCAAGGGAACGATCGATTACGATGGCATCGAATTGTATCCCATTAAACTCGCCGAGTCGTCCGTCGATGGGATGTTGCTCGGACAAGGTGAACGTATCGCAGGAAATGCTTACACTTTCACGGCTCCCTTCGGCGATAAAGCGTTTCGCAATGTCAGCCGGGCATTGGAGTCGTGTAACAACGTCTTCCACGGAAACCGCTGGCGGTTCAGCAACCCGGCTGACAGCGTTGTTTATCGGCACGAAATCGCCGGACGCAAGCAACTCTCCGCCGCGCTCGCCTTGGGGATGATGTTCCACGAACCCACGAGTTGGGGACTCGGCGTCGAGGTCTCAACCAACGGCAAGGACTTCCGGAAGGTCACAACGATCAAACAAAACAGCCCGACCAAAGTGGAGATTCCTGCGGACTTATTGCCGGCTTCCACGGTTTGGGTCCGTTTGAGCAATGACACCACAGATCCTTCCAAGCCGGTGTTTTTTCAAGTGACCGGCTATGAATACACCGCCACTCTTGACGGAGCTCCGATCACAGCGACCGGCCAGACGGCCGCGTTGACGGTGCTGGGTGAAGATGCGGCGGCTGAAATTCAACCGCTGGCATCCAATTCCTCGCAAGCCGTCTTCTCACTCACCGCCCGCAACCTGGGAAAAGAGCCCATTGAAATCTCCCCTGTATTAGCGGTGAGCCACGATAATTCTGAGGAAAAAACTTACAGCGGAGTTCCGGCAAAATTGGCCCCGGGTGAAACGACGAACGTAGCAATCCCTTACTCCACCGACGCGGCCGGCTTTTACAATCTTCAGTTCAGCCTCGGCAAAAATCTCAACACGCGTCTGGCAACCACGACCTTCGTGCCGATCATTGATGCCAACAACTATGGCGAGTTGCTTCCCTCGGCTTCACCAGGAGTCGGACTCTGGTGGGCTTCGTCGGGTTGGAAAGTCAACCAAACGCGTCCGCTCCCCACAGCCAAGGGAGAGGCGGTTCGAATCACTTTGGCCGGTAACGAGGCCGAGTCCGCTCAGATCGTGGTAAGGCCCGACGCCGCACTCACTGGTCTCACGGCCACCGTCGGAGAACTGCGCTCCGCCTCTGGCGCTGTGCTTCCTGCGGACGCCACCGACGTGTTGAGGGTAGGATATGTGAAAGTCGAGATCGCCTCCGACGAGTTCGGTAGCGTAGGCAACTGGCCAGACCCACTCCCTCCGTTGAAGAAGGATGGAATCAATGTCCCTGCGGGCCAGAACCAGCCGCTCTGGATTCAGGTCAAGGCTCCGGCTAACACTCCTCCCGGCGTGTATCGCGGCCAGATCACCGTTAAAGCCGATGGATTTGAAAGTAGCGTTCCATTGGAGGTCGAGGTTTATGGCTTTTCCCTTCCGGATAAGACCACTTGCCGAACACTCTTCGGGCTCAGAGCGGGACGCATTTGGGACTATCAGCGCCTCCAGAGCGATGCCGACAAGCGCACCGTCTGGGCCAAATATATGCGCCTTTTTAGCGATCATCGGATCAGCCCCTACGATCCTGCGCCAGTCGACGGTTTTACTTATCGATTCCCGGTCGGCCACGATTTCTGGGACGGAGCAAAAATCTCCGACGCTCAGGCGCACGACGGAACGAAGTCGATGCTGGTCGAGGACCAGACCGATGCCGGAAACCCCCAAGTCTCCAGCGTCGATCCGATTCCAATGACCGGGCAAGCTCTCAAAATCAGTCTCTGGTATCAAACGGCGAAACCGGATCAATCGGCCCTCGTGGTCCTAGGATTCCTCAACGGCGCAGGCCAACACCTACCGGGTAAAAATATTCTCTTCGAGCTCCCAGCGGCAACGTCGTGGACACGTTTTGAACAGGCGATCCCGAGCGTTCCTGCGGGTGCGACCGCGCTACGCATCCATCTCCAGGCATCCCCCTTTACGGAAAAAGGGGAAGCCCTCGGCACCCTCTGGGTCGATGAGATTTCGTTGAAGGACTCCGGCAACGGCAAGGAACTCATCGCCGATGGAAGCATGGAAACCGGAAGGTCGCCGGGGAATTCGACCGAGGTTGTCTTTGATTGGGCGGCGTGGGATACGGCGATGACCGAGGCCATCGATGTTTACCACTTTAATTCCTTCGTTCTGGGGGTTCCTGGGCTGGGTAGCGGCACCTTCCACGACAAAGCCGTGGGTTCGCTCGCCGGTTATGCCATGGGCACGCCCGAACACCGTGCCCTCTTCCGCGCCTGGTGTGCCGCCGCCCGCTCGCATCTGGAGGCCAAGGGATGGTTGGATAAGGCGGTCAGCTACTCATTCGATGAACCGGCAGAAAAAGATTATCCCTTTGTGATCGATCAACTTCGACTCTTGAAAGAGGATTTTCCGGGACTGCGGCGTATGGTGCCGATGAATCGTGGTTCCGCCCCCGACTTTATCAACTGGGTGGACTATTGGTGCCCGATTCTCAACTCCTTCGATCCGGTGTTTGCCCGGGAGCGCCAGAAGGCAGGTGACATTTTCACCTGGTATATCTGCACCGCGCCCCGCGCCCCCTACGTCGCCTCTTTTATCGACCGTCCGGCCACCGATCTACGCGTCTGGCTCTGGCAAAGTTGGCAGGCGCAAGTTGAAGGTATTCTTCTCTGGGAATCCAATTATTGGTCGAGCCCTAACGCCTACCCGGATACTCGCCAAAATCCTTATGAGGACTCCATGAGCTGGGTTGAGGGTTACGGGTTGGCGACCGGAGAGAAGCGTCCCTTTGCCGCTGGCGACGGAAGATTGATCTACCCCCCGGAGGCCTGCTTCGACGGCAGCGACGGCCCGGTGCTTGACGGACCCGTCTCGTCCATCCGCCTAGAAGCCCAGCGCGATGGCATCGAGGACTATGAATACCTCGTTATGTTGAAACGGATCCTCGGCGAAAAGCGAGATGCTCTTACGCCTGATCAAGTCGCGAGCTATGAAAAACTTTTGGAAGTGCCCGGAGAAATTACCGCAGGCCTAACCAGCTATACGACGGACCCTGTGCCAATCGCAGCCCGCCGCCAGGAAGTCGCCGAAGCCTTGGAAAGTCTCACCGATGAAACCAATCGCTAACCAGGAAAATTTGACCGCAAAACTCCATCGCTACGAGGGAGCCGCTCTCTGCGAGGAAATTCGTCTGCCCATCACTTCGTCGCCGCAGGCTTGTGAAGCGCACTCCATTCCCGTCACGGCCACTCTGACCAAGCTGACCCTGCCCACGTATGCGGTCAGGCAGCGATCTCAGCTGCCTCCGCTTTTCGACGGGGATAACGTCTACCCGTTTTCGATCTACCCGTTCGACAGCGCGCTGGAGAACAACCCGGTGCCAAGTCTCGTGGACTACCAATCGGTTGAGCTTAACAACGGCCTTATCAAGGTGACCGTTCTCCCCTCACTCGGCGGGCGAATTTACCAGATCGAAGATGTGCGGACCGGCGGATTGTATCTCCACGAAAATCGTTGCGTGCGGCCTACGCGCGTTCCGCCGCGCTGGAATTTCATCAGCCTCGGTATCGAGCATAATTTCCCCTATGCTCATTCCCCGACCGGCAACGAGCCCGTCGGATGCGAGTTGCTGTCCCGGGATGATGGTGCGGCAGGTGTGGCGATGGGATGCCGCGAGCCTCAATGGGGACTGAGTTGGCGTTGTGAGGTGTGGCTGCATCCAGGGTTTCGCGGCGTGGTGGTTTCCACCCGTTGCTGGAACGATACCGACACTGCGCGAAAGGTGCAGTGGTGGAGCAATTGTGCGCAGCCCGGCGGCAGTGATACCGAGTTTGTTTATCCTCAGGAGCCGTATGAAGCTCATATCGATGGACAGGGAAATGGCATTTGGCCCATGTTTCATGGCATCGACCTGCGTTGGCACCGGAATTACGACCGCATGGTCGGCGTGTTTTTGAAACCCACCGCGACGGATTGGTTCGGCATTTATCATCATCTGCGGGACTGGGGGCTTCTTCACTTGGCCGATCCTGCGAAATTGCCCGGCAAAAAACTCTGGAGCTTCGGGAATTCCGGGCCGACGGCCGATTGGTCGCTCACGATGACCCGCGACGGTGATCAGAATGTCGAAATTCAGGCAGGCGTTCCCGAATTACAATCCGAGTCGCTCGACTTGGCGCCGGGCGGAGATTTCTCGTTTGAGGAAATGTGGATACCGATGGATGACCGAAGCGATTTCGAGGACGGCAAGCGCCCGGTCTTCGCCTCCATAGCCGCCGAAATCGGTGGGATCGCCGCGCCTCCTCGGAAATTGCCTGCTGGCCAACCCGTTAGCGTGTGGGAGGACCTGATCGTTGCGTTTCAAACGGCACAGTCCGACTTTTTATTAGTTGAGAGAAATCACGCCGGAGCTTCCTGGCCACCGGCGAGTCTCGCTCTTGGAGAGCCCTTGGCCTGGGCCGCAGCCTCCGGAGACGAAACTTGGATGGTGGCACGCGCCGTCTGGTTGGCTGCATGCGACCGCTGGGACGAGGCGCTTCAGGCCCTCGCAGACGTTATCGACAGGCACCCTGATTCGTTTTCTGCCCACGCCCTTATGGGCCTGTTGAAATGGAAAAAACAGGCCGATCCTGTCGCGGGTCGCCACTTCTTGTTCCGGGCGCTTGATCTGAATTTCGAGAACAGCACCGCCTGTCACCTCGATGCACTTTTAAAAGAACAAGGCGATCTCGCTAGCCGGCAGTCATTGCTTGGGCGTTGGGCGCTCAAAGAAGATTATCGCTTTAACGAGATTTTTGCCGAACTACTCCTTGATTCGGGAGATGCGCGGGGTTGTCTCAAGTTTCTGGAATCCCGAACCTGGTCGCGACACCATTGCCGTCATCGGCGGACGAAAATGTGGGTGGCTGCGAGGGCAGTCCTAGGGCTGGCCACTGAGCCGGTGCCTGCTTCCCTTGGCGAAGATCCATACCTGGTGGGAAGATAAAGAATAAACTCCAGGCTCTGCCGTCCCAACGCTCCAGAAACATGATCAAAACGAACGCTAAACCAACGCACAGGGTTGACGCCGGAAGCACCATCATCCGCCTCGAAGCCCAGCGAGATGGCATCGAGGACTATTATACCTCGTCAGCCGATGCCATATCGGTTGCCGGGAGCGAGCTGGATTCTACGTCTTCCTCGTCGCAGCCTTCGGCCAACGCCGAACCGCTCTTTCTGATTGTCAACAATAGTCGGAACATCGAACCCAGTGCATTTAAGTCCGTATCCGTAAACGATGGCTATCCGGCCGACCCGAATAATCTCGTCGTTGAGGGGGCTAAGATTTCACCTGGTTTACAATTTAAACTTCAACAGTCCGGACTCGGACAACCCAGCCGACGATATCGCCTAGTGCCTCTCGGTTAACGTTTTTGAATTATACAAAACCCTCAAATTGAGCACCTGAAAAAATCTTTTATGATAAAACTATACGCCCTCAGCTTTGCCGTCTTTTGCCTAGTCGCCTCCGGTTGTGATCGCAAACCCGAGCCATCCGAGAAGCCTGTCGAGCCGCAGAAGACGGAGACAAACCCAGACGATGGTAAAAAAGCGCTCACGGTTCCGGTCATTCCGAGTTCCTCCTTTGAGCAGGGCGCCGATGGCAAGCCCCTCGGATGGAGCGGGGTCGGAAAAGTGGCTTGGAGTCAAGGTGATGCAGCCGACGGCACCGGGTATGTCTCTGTTTCCTCCGGCATTGCCTCCAACGAGGCAGAGGGAGTCTCGGGTGAAATCGGCTGGCTGAGCGATCCGGTGAGCCTGATGCCTGGAGTCGCTTACGAACTGCGCTTTCGCTGCCGTTACCGTCCAGAGAATCTCTTTGCTCCAGCCAATGCTTTTGTGGGACCGGAATGTGCCCGGCTCCTCATTCCCTTGGAGGCCTCTCAACTGGTCTCGCCTTGGCGTTCCCACTCCGTGCGCTTCGTCGCCCCGGCTGCGCCTCCCACTAATGGTCAGCGGATTTTTCTCGGGCAATATCAGCTCAAGGGCACAATCGATTACGATGGGATCGAATTGTATCCCATCAAATTGGCCGAGTCGTCCGTCGATGGGATGTTGCTCGGACAAGGTGAACGCATCACAGGAAATAATTACACTTTCACGGCTCCCTTCGGCGATAAAACGTTTCGCAATGTCAGCCGGGCATTGGAGTCGTGTAACAACGTCTTCCACGAAAACCGCTGGCGGTTCAGCAACCCGGGTGACAGCGTCGTGTATCGGCATGAAATCGCTGGACGCAAGCAACTCTCTGCCGCGCTCTCTCTGAGCGTCATGTTCCACGAAACAACGAGTTGGGGACTCGGCGTAGAGGTCTCAACCAATGGCAAAGACTTCCGGCAGGTCGCCACTATTAAACAAGGAAGCCCGACTAAGGTGGCGATTCCCGCGGACTTGTTGCCGGCGTCCACGGTATGGGTCCGTTTGAGCAATGACACCTCGGATCCTTCCAAGCCGGTGTTTTTTCAAGTGCCCGGCTATGACTACACCGCGACTCTGGATGGAGCTCCAGTCATAGCGACCGGCCAGACGTCCGCGTTGACGGTGCTGGGCGAAGATGCGGCAGTTGAGGTTCAACCGCTGGTATCCAATTCCTCGCAGGCCGTCTTCTCACTGACCGCCCGCAACGTGGGAAAAGAGCCCATCGAAATCTCTCCCACGTTAACGGTGAGCCACGATGATTCTGAGGGAAAAGCTTACAGCGGTGTTCCGGCGAAATTGGCCCCGGGCGAAACGGCGAACGTGGCAATCCCTTACTCCACCGACGCGGCGGGCTTTTACAAACTTCAGTTCAGTCTCGGAAAAAATCTCAACACCCGCCTGGCGACCACGACCTTCGTGCCGATCATCGATGCCAACAACTATGGCGAGTTGCTTCCCTCGGCTTCACCGGGAGTTGGACTCTGGTGGGCATCGTCGGGTTGGAAAGTCAACCAAACGCGCCCGCTCCCCACAGCCAAGGGTGAGGCGGTTCGAATCAGTGTGGCTGGCAACGAGGCTGAGGCCGCTCAGATCGTGGTAAGGCCCGACGCCGCACTCACTGGTCTCACGGCCACCGTCGGAGAACTGCGCACCGAATCCGGGGCGGGGCTTCCTGCGGACGCCACGGACGTGCTGAGGGTAGGATATGTGAACGTAGAGATCGCCTCCGACGAGTTCGGTAGTGTAGGCAACTGGCCAGACCCACTCCCTCCGTTAAAGAAGGATGGAATCAATGTCCCTGCGGGCCAGAACCAGCCGCTCTGGATTCAGGTCAAGGCTCCAGCTAACACTCCTCCCGGCGTGTATCGCGGCCAGATCACCGTTAATGCCGACGGATTCGAAAGCAGCGTTCCATTGGAGGTTGAGGTTTATGGATTTTCCCTTCCGGACACCACGACTTGCCGGACATTGTTCGGGCTCAACGCGGGACGCATTTGGGACTATCAGCGCCTCCAGAGCGATGCCGACAAGCGCACCGTCTGGGCCAAATATATGCGCCTCTTTAGCGATCATCGGATCAGTCCCTACGATCCTGCGCCAGTCGACGGTTTTACTTATCGATTCCCGGTCGGCCACGATTTCTGGGACGGAGCAAAAATCTCCGACGCTCAGGCGCACGACGGAACGAAGTCTTTGTTGGTTGAAGATTCGAGCGATTCAGCGAATCCCCAAGTTTACAGCGTCAAGCCGATCGGCATCACAGGGAAACCGCTCCAACTCAGCCTGTGGTATCAAACGGAAAAGGCGGATCAACCAGCCCTGGTGGTCCTAGGATTCCTCAACGGCGCAGGCCAACAACTACCGGGTAAAAATATTCTCTTCGAGCTCCCAGCCGCAGCGTCGTGGACACGTTTTGAACAGGCGATCCCGAGTGTTCCTGCGGGGGCGACGGCGCTACGCATCTATCTCCAGGCCTCCCCTTGGACGGAAAAAGGCGAGGCCCTTGGCACCCTTCGGGTCGACGAGATTTCGTTGAAGGACTCCGGCAACGCCGAGGAACTCATCGCCGATGGAAGCATAGAGACCGGAAGGTCGCCGGGGAATTCGACCGAGGTTGTCTTTGATTGGGCGGCGTGGGATGCCGCCATGACCGAGGCGATGGACGTTTACCACTTTAATTCCTTCCTGCTAAGTGTTCCAGGCTTGGGTAGCGGCACCTTCCACGACAAAGCCGTGGGCTCACTCGCCGGTTATGCCATGGGAACGCCCGAACACCGAGCACTCTTCCGCGCGTGGTGTGCCGCCGCCCGCTCGCATCTGGAGGCCAAGGGGTGGTTGGATAAGGCGGTCTGCTATCCATTCGATGAGCCTGCGGAAAAGGACTATCCCTTTGTCATTGGGCAGTTGCGTCTCCTGAAAGAGGATTTTCCAGGACTGCGGCGCATGGTGCCAATGAATCGTGGTTCCGCTCCCGACTTTATCAACTGGGTGGACTATTGGTGCCCGATTTTGAGCACCTTTGATCCGGTGTTTGCCAGGGAGCGCCAGAAGGCAGGTGACATTTTCACCTGGTATATCTGCACCGCGCCCCGCGCCCCCTACATCGCTGCTTTTATTGACCGCCCTGCCACCGATCTACGCGTTTGGCTCTGGCAAAGCTGGCTGGCCAACATCGAAGGCATTCTCATCTGGGAATCCAATTGGTGGACGAGCCCCACGGCCTACCCGGATGCTCGCCAAAATCCTTATGAGGACTCCATGAGTTGGGTCGGGGGTTACGGGGTGGCGACCGGAGAGAAACAGCCATGGGCCGCTGGAGACGGACGACTTATCTACCCGCCGGAAGCCTGCTTCGACGGTGGCACTGGTCCGGTGCTTGATGGACCCGTCTCGTCCATCCGCCTCGAAGCCCAGCGCGATGGCATCGAGGACTGTGAATACCTCGTCATGCTCAAAACACTGCTGGCTGAAAAACGCGGGACGCTGACGCCCGATCAAGTCGCACGCTATGAAAAACTGTTGGAAGTGCCCGGAGAAATTACCGCCGGCCTGACCAGCTATACGACGAGCCCTGAGCCAATCGCAGCCCGCCGTCAGGAAGTCGCCACAGCTCTGGAAGAGCTAACCAACAGTCCCGCTCGCTAACCCAAAAGGGTGCAACCCAAAAATCGATGTCTTGCAGCCGGAACACTGTCTGCGCCACGGAGATATTGGACGTGCGTTTTTAGAACTGCGCGAAAAGACAAGAAGGTATTCGCATCTTGCCATTGTAGCATCAATGCGCAGGGGATAAGTTTTTGTCACTGTTTTGGCAATCCCTCGAACCCATCTCTCACCCAAAAACTCCAAAAGTTCTCTTCTTATGCAAACATCCTTAAATCATTGGGCACTGCCCTTGGCCGTCGCCATGGTGTTGATTTCCACGGGATTATCGGTCCGGGCAGAAGCAGATGGGCTTATTCTGAACTACGATTTTAGTCAGGCGGCGGGGGAAACCGTTGAGGATTTGTCCTCCTCGCAGCATGACGGTGAGCTTATGGGAGGGGCCTCGATTGCGGACGAAGGGACGTCGGGAAACGTGCTGGAGCTGGATGGTGTGTCAGGGATGGTGACGATCTCGGGGCTTGATGGTTTGCGAATCAAGGACGGTCTCACCATTTCTGCAGTCGTGCGCTTTGACGACGCCGACTCCCCGGATTCCGCCGGAATGATCATTTGGAAACCGGAGTGTTTCCTCTTCGGACGCAACGGCGAGGGACATCTTTATTTTAACATCTATTCCGGTGTGGATCCAAACACCGATGACGGTTGGCTGGCTTCGCCGGTGAGCAACGAACCCATTCCGACTGGCGAATTCGTCCATGTCGCCGTCACCGTTGAGAAGGTCAATGACGGAGCAGGCGTTAACGGCTACCAGTCTCTGCTATGGGTGAACGGACAGATCGTGACTGATAAGAAGTATAACAACGTGGTCTTTCCGGAGAATGATAATCCGGTGGATATCGGGAAAGGCTGGGGCGGACCGTGGTTTTTCAAGGGCCAGATGCAGTCGATCCAGATCTATGATCGCGCGTTGACGGCGCAGGAGATTCAGGACGCCTCTAACGATAGGAAGTAAGGGACCCCTGACTTTTTAGGATTCGATTTGCGCCGCCGCCGATGATTCGAAGACCATCCATTATGAAATTCTTATTCCTCGCATTTTTCGCGACGACTTTAACCTTGCTCGCTGCTGCGCCGGATGAGGGGCTGGTTCTCAGCTATGACTTCGGACAGGCGGACGGCGGAAGAGTGAAGGATTTGTCTCCGCGCGGGAACGACGGAAAGCTTGAAAGAGGTGCCAAGCTGGAGGTGGACCGTCATGGGACGGTGCTGGAGTTGGATGGCGTCACGCAATTTGCCTCCGTCCCCTCCCTCACGCAGTTCCAGGTGGATCGGGGACTGACGATCTCGGCTGTCGTTCGCTTTGAAGATAAGAACCCGCCTCCGGATGACGGGGATATGATTCTGTGGAAACCGGAAACCTTCCTGCTGGCGCGCGATGCGAATGGGCATCTTTATTTTAACCTCAATGACGGCAAAAACTGGGTGGGTGAAGTCCGCAGCACGGCCAAGCTGCCTGTGGGTGAATATGTCCATGTCGCCGCGACCGCTGAGTATGTGGACAACACCGCGCAGGGATTCGCCGGCTACCGGGTCAATCTCTGGATTAATGGCGAACCGGCGGGCAGCGGGCAATTCAATCGGGCGACCTTCGCTAAGAATGCTCAGCCGGTGGACATCGGAAAAGGGTGGGGCGGTCCGTGGTTTTTCCGAGGGCGCATCGCGAGCGTGCAGCTCTATGACCGGGCCTTGACCCAAGGCGACATCCTCGCTCGAGCTGCCGGGAGTCTTTACGTCCAAGGCGTCAAAAAAAGCGCGCCGATTCCAGCCGCAGTGCAAGCCAGACTGGACGCTCTCACGGCCGGAGCCGGGTCACCCGAAGAAGCCTGGATCATCGGAAACATCGCCCGGTTGATGCGCGATCTACGCTTTGCAGCACTCAGCGAGTCACTTCTCGACCGGGCCGAGGCGATGCAGGCCTCCAAGCTCGGCACCGCACCAAATTGGTGGCAAAAGATCACTTCGCTCTTCCAGACCAGCATACCTTGGGATGCCGTCGCATGGTGGCAGGCCAATGGCAGTCCTGGACTTCGGGTCGTTCAGGGCAGTCAGATGCATGTTGCCCTGGCGGTGACATCGACCCACTGCGAAGTAGCTGGGATTTTTGACTCCGTGGCCCAGCGTGAATTGCTTGGAGAGATGGGTTCCTTGTGGACGGCGGAAGGACGCGACGCTTCTGGAAACAAAATCCGGATCGCTAGTGAAGAAGTTCCATCTGCCTTCTCACAAGAGCCTCAGCAAAGCGGGGACTCAACTCGGTTCACGATCACTTGGAAACATCCCGCGACACCAGGCGCGCCCTGGGGTTTCTCCGCCCGGAGCGAAATGAAGCTCCAGAATCGCCGCCTCTCAATGAATCTCAAGGTGGACAACCAGTCTCCCGAGGTTGTCCTCGCGCAAGTCGTCTTCCCGGCCATTGCCTTCCGCCAATTAGAACAAGGCGTGGATACCCTGCTGGCTCCGGCATTTTATGGAGAAACCCGTCCGGATTTCGTGCGCAAAAACCTGTCCTATGCGAGAACCTACCCCGGTGCCGGTGCCACCATGCAATTCGGTGCCCACTACGATCAAAAGGGCGGGGTCTATTTCGGCGCGGAAGACCCCGAGGCGCAGGCCAAGCTCTTCACGATCGAAGGAAAATTTGGCCAGCTCGCGACCTCGTGGCGCTGGTATGTCGGCAACCACGGCAAGGGCGGCAACAGTTTTTCGACCAGTGGCTGGGCGGCGGTCGAGGGATTTGACGGGGATTGGTTTGATGCCGGGCGGATCTATAAACGTTGGTTGGAACGCGAAGCACCGTGGTTCCCGAAACTCGGCCGTCCGGACTCCCCGCAGTGGTATAAAGAAAACACCGCCATCGTCCAAGGATTTGGCCAGTTTCTGGATGACTTTGTTTCCTATTTTGGCCTTCCGTTTATCTACCACGACAATGATTGGGACAAAATCGGCGGCGGATCGGCGATGGGACCCTGGCCCACAGCGGTTGCCAAGGACAATTATCGCTCGGAGGTGGAGGCACGTCAGCGAAAAGGAATCTCCACCCGGTCTTATATGAATTACCGGATCTGGTCGCAGTCGGATCCCGCCTACCAACAAATCGGCCAATCATCCGCCGCAAAAAACCCCGATGGCAGCCTCGGCAGCACCGAAGAATATGCCGCCGTCGGCGGTGCACCTGGACTTCACGCCGTGATGTGTCCCGCCGCACCGGCGTATCAGGCCAACCGTGGTGCGCTGTTAGAGTATATGGCCAATCAAGGCATAGGGGTGATCTACATGGACCAGATGGGCGCCGGAGAGCCTGTGCTATGCTTCGATCCCACGCACGGCCATTCCTTGGGTGGCGGGGAGAGCTGGATGAAAGAAGGCTACTGGAAATACGTCCCCGGGTTTCGACAGAAGCTCAAGAGTGCTCACCCGGAGCTAGCGATGGATACGGAGGATATGGCAGAGCCCGTGGCTAACCTTGTTGACGGATTCCTGCCATGGCGCACCTTTGCGGTCAGTCCCGGTGCGACCCCTGTGCCGCTCTTTCTCTCCATTTACGGAGGCCGCGTTCAGTTCACCGGCAAGAGCTTCGATGGTAATGATCAAAAGGCCTTTTTCGCCATCACCGGCGAGCAACTCGTCCAAGGTGAGCAACTCGGCTACATCTGGCCAAACAAAATTCTCATGAGCGAGCCGCGCAGCGCTTTCTTCAAGCGGCTGGCCCTGACCCGACTGGCCATGCTGCCGTTTTTTAACGAAGGGGAAATGGAGCGGCCTCTCACTTTTAAAGGCCTGCCCACCTTCGTTTCCGATTGGGGCTACTATGGTCCTCGGCTGATGGAATCCCCAGCCATCATGCATGCCGTGTGGAGAAGCCCGGCGGGGGTCGCCTTGGTGTTTGTCAACGTTACTGATTCGGAGGTCAGCGCAGAAGTGGACTTTGATGGCCAACGCCATGGGCTTGTCGGGGAGAATCTCACATTACGCAAGGCGGATGGATCCGCCGCTGATCCGCAGCCGGTCGGAAGCCGTTTCAAACAAACCCTGCGTCTGCCGCCTTACACGCCGGAGGTGTGGATCATCAGCCCGTCTGACGCCCCCGCACAACCGGCACTTGATCGCGCCATGAAAGGCCTGAGCGCCGCACGTGCCATCCCGATGCCGACCCAAAACGCGAATGCGCCTCTCTCAGGCCCAGTAAATGCCCGCTACCTTCGTATCGAAGCCCGCTACGATACGATCCAAATGGCAGAATTCGAAGTCCTGTCCGGCGGGGTCAATGTGGCCCTCAATAAACAAGCAACGCAATCCTCGCAACGGGGCACTTCCACAAACGCCGGCCCGATGAAGGCCGTGGACGGCAACACTCGTTCGCCGCTGACGAACGACTCGGCAAACTCGATGAGTGCGACCGATTTTCGGGCAGAGGAATGGTGGGAAGTGGACCTCGGACAAAGCTTCCCAATAGACTCCCTGCGCATCCATGCCCTTTACAGTGAACCGCTGCACGAGCGCCGGATCAAGGCCCTCGATGACAAACGGGAAGTGGTTTGGGATACCGAAATCCACCAGTCGAAACCGCTGCACGACATCACGCTTCCACAGTAATTTCCAAGTTCAGAATACGCAAAAAGACAAGACAATATGCGCATCTTGCCATTGTGAAAGACGCAGCGAAGGAAGAAATTGATGTCGTTGGCGTAGCATCATCCATTCGAAAAATAGAAGATAAATTTTTTTCATAATGACGATCTCGACTCCCCTAAAAAAAACCAATCAAAAAGCTGTCGGTCGGTTCATGGAGTGGAATTCCTTTTCAAAAGTCCGCCAGTGCGAGCGGGCCTTTACCTTGATCGAGCTTCTGGTGGTCATCGCCATCGTGGCGATTCTGGCCGCCTTGCTGTCGGCCGGGGTTTCCCGAATGAAAACCACGGCCAATGCTGCCAAATGCATCTCCAACTTGAGGCAGCTCTACGTTTGTGCACAGGCTTTTTCTTCGGACAACGATGGCTATCTGCCTCAGGCGGCCTGGTATTTGCCCAGGGATTTCCTTGGCATGGCCCAGTTTAAGTATCCCTCTCTGGTCGATTATGGTGCGGATAAAATCAAAGGGTGTCCCGAATCGCCCAGTCTGTCATTGACCAGTTATGGAATGAACAGTCGTCTGATCCCGTATACCTACTTTGGGGATACGGATTGGGGTCCGGGCCAGGACCGCTACTACTACCGCAGTCCCTTCAGATGGGCCAATATTACTAAGCCTGCCCAAACCCTCCTCTTCAGCGATACGGGTGCCGATTCCGTTCAATCGGCCTACTATTTTGTGAGCGGCCTCTCTGAGCTCACCGGGATAATCGATGTGAAAGGACGGAATGCGTGGAGGCACAACGGAAAATTCAATGCGGTCTTTTGCGACGGCCATGTTCAGGCCTGCGCTCCTGATGACCCAAACATCGCTACCTTCCCTTACCCGTGGATCTATAATGCGCCCCCCAGCGGATTTAATGATTTCATCACCCAGTAAGGCTGAATAAACGTTATGCTAGATAATCACTGTCTCAACGGCTGGTGGGATTTCCTGCCGGTTGAAACAAGCACACAAATTCCCGCCGAGGTTCCCGTCACCGGTTGGAACCCTGAAGCCGTTCTCACACCTTCGTGGTGGACGAAATCCCGTTGGGCAGTGCGCCGTCGCGGGGAGCGGAGTTATCGTTGCCTGCCCAAGACCGATACCTATCACGAGGACGACGAGTTTCTCTTCGATGCCTACGGCTACCCTTTGGAGTGGGCGCAAAAGCGCTCGGGCTGGCTGCGGCGCGAATGGGTGCAGGCGAAACAACCCGATGGCCAGCGTTCGGTGCTAACCCTCAAGGGCGTAATGCCCCGTGGCGCGCTTTTCGTGAATGGCCGTTTCGTCTGCGAACACGATGATCCTTGCATGCCCTGGACGGCGGATATCACCGCATTCTTGCGTGAAGGCCAAAACGAATTGGCCGTCTTCATCGCCGACTTCCGCCGCGACGAACGTGGTCGCCCGCTGGTGCCGTGCGGCGCTGAATTTATCATAACCGCCCATTGTGGGATAACGGGCGATGTTTTCCTGGCGACATATCCGGAGGTCTCCGTATCCAGGACGCAGATTCGCGCGGTCGATCCCCACACCGTGGATGTTGTCTGGCAGGTGCGTAATGATAGTGCCGAATGCGTCACGGTTACCCTGAGCCCCGATCTCGCCGAATGGAGCCGTGATCTCGATGTGTGGGCTGCGGTCACCGCCTTGCCTCTCGATTCTATAAAACTGGAAATTCCCGCCGGATCCTGCGGCGAGGCCAGCGCGCGAGTGCATCATGCCAAGGCGAAGCTTTGGGATACCACTTCGCCCAATCTCTATTCGTTGCGCACCCGGCTGGTAGTGGATGGGCGTGAGGGAGATCGCGCGACGACTCGCTTTGGTTTCCGCACGATCCGCATCGAGGGCAAAGACATCTTGGTCAACGACCATCCCGTGCACTTTTTCTCCGACTGGGGACATAAGGCCACGCCCTTCCATCTCACCGAATCTTGGATTCGGCAATGGTTCGGTATGATGCGCGACGCCCACATGAATCACACCCGCCTCCATGCCTATGTGCATGACGAGCGGTTTCTCGAACTGGCCGATGAGCTGGGGATCTTTGTGACGGTCGAAACCAGCATTCACGGATCGGGCGGCGAACAGGCTTCGGATTCGCCGATCTATTGGGAAGCAGCCCGCAAGCAGGTCCACGGGATGGTGAAACTTTTTGCCCATCATCCCTGCGTGGTGCTCTGGTCGGCGGAGAACGAGATGCGTTGGAACCGCGACACAACGCTGCTCTACAAAGAAGAGCTGCCGAAGATCCGTCGGCTTTTCAATGAGCTAGATCCGACGCGTCCGGCCTATCACGATGGCGACACCTCGCTCTGGGACGAGAGCGAGCTGGAGATTATCAACCGCCACTACGGCAAAGAGGTCGCCGGTTACGGCTGGTGGGATCAGTAGCGACCGCTGCACGCAGGTGAAATGTCGATCCATCACCTCATGGGTGCCAACAACACCGTAGCATTGGGTGGCGACCGGGTGTTTGAAAACTACGCCAACCTCGAGCGCTCGGCCTCCGAGGACGCGCTATTGATTATTGAAAGCGCGCGTATTCGCGGGGTCTGTCTGCTCGCGCCGTGGAACCTCTCCTGCAACGTCAACCCGCGCATGGATGCCGAGTTGGTGCGCATCGATTACCCGGACTGGTCCGCGCCCGGCGCGAAGCCTCTCTTTGTGCCGCCGCACTCGAGTGAGTTCGCATTCTGGAAGCCGGAAGAAAAGGGCTACACCGCCTCGGTGAGTTTCGATCTCATCCGGCAATCCTTCCGTCCGGTCGCGGTGATTGATGAATCACGCCGTTCGCAATACCACGCAGGCGCCGCCGTGGTGCGTCATCTCCACGTGGTCAACGACACCGCCAGCGATCTCACGGGCACGGTCCGGGTAAAATTGGGTAACCGCCTGGTTCACGAGTCCACCGTCAGCGTGGAGCGCGGTCGCGTGCAATGCGTCGATGCCGCTTGGACGGTGGCCGACGTTTCCACCAGCGGCGAGCAGGCCTACGACGTATCTTTTGATTCCGATGGCGGCAGCGACTCGTGGGAACGCCCTTGGTTTGTAGCCAAAGAGTTCGCTTCCGACCGCCCTTTGCGAAACCTCGCGGTGACGCTCGTCGGGACCGATGCGCTCGCTGAAACCTTGAGCAAACTGGCAGCGCGCGTCCGCTCCGTCGCGACCTTGGAGGAGATTAATCCCGCCTCCGATCGCGTGGTGCTCGTCGCGCCTTTTGCGATCAAAGCCACTTCGGCGGATCGCCTGCGCGAATTGCTCGATGTCGGCGTGCGCGTCGTTCTGCTGGAGCAGCGGACAAGTGTCTTTCCGGGCTCACCGATGAAGGAACAGTCGGTGCCGACCGCGTGGAAGCGTTCGCCGCTGCACCCGGTTTTTCACAACATCGGTGAAGAGTTGCTCAAGTTCTGGGGCGACACACCTTACCCTGCGCTGGCGGGCGATCACTTTGTTATCCACAGCGCCTACACCAAGGGAAGCGGACGTCATGCCTCTTGTCTGGCTGACACCGGTGACGGCGGCTTTGGCTATGGCGATCTCGAGGGACAGGCCATTCTGGAACTTGAGGACGGCGCGGGGCTATTGTTAGCCTGCCAGTTCCTTATTGGTGAGCGATTTGGTGACCTTCCGGTGGCCGAGCTCCTCTTGGTTAACCTCCTCCGGCGTGCCGCCGACTGGAAGTTGAGCCCGAGCGCAACGGTGGAGATGACCAAGGAGTTTTCACCGTCGCTGCTGGAGGCGGTGAATGAGGGCGCAACGTTGATTGTCAGTAATCCCACCGAAGCCGCGCTGGCGGAGTGGGCTCAAGCTCTCGCCGTAAAGCTCCAAACCCGCACGGATCCATCTGGCCTCTATCAAGCGGTACGCACGGCAGAAGGGCACCCGCTTGTGGAAGGCATCTCACAATACGACCTCAGCGGCATCGAGACGTGGACTTACAGCTGGCACAACGTCCCGAACAAACCGGTCGCAGCGCGCATGATACTTCCCGCTGCGCGTCTCGAGGAGTTGCTTGTCACCGCGCCGCGTTCCGCCCTCCGTGAACTCTACGTCTATGACGGCAGTTCGGAAATGCTCCGCGCTCACACCGCCAGTCGCTTTTGCTATGGCACGGAGTTGGCGGATTTTGGTCTGCTCGCAGGTCTCGTTCGCCACGGCCGGGGGAGGGTTGTTTTTTCCCTGCTGGATGATACCGCCGAGGCTCCGGTTCGTTTGGGGCGTGTGCTTCATGCGTTGCAGAGAAACGTCGGCGGGCGCGTTGCTGACCGTGTTTGGGATGTGCCTGCAGTTGAACCGGAAAATCGCAGCGAAGGTTTCCCGACCAAGCTCCATCGCTGTCTCGAACCGCAAAATCAAGAATCCCTTCAGCGCCTCGTGGCTGCCACCAAACCGTTGCAGGATTTCTTCGGCTCACGGCAGATGCTCACCCAGTCAAGCTGGGAAGAAATCGAACTGCCCGACGGTCGCCTCATCGCGGGAACCGAACTCCCGGTGATCGTGGCAGGCACGGTCAACTCCCCTCGCCCGCGCAAAAACGTCGAGATCAGCGTGCTCAACTGCCCCAATCCGGAAGAGCAGGTTTTTTGTGATATCGAAGGAGACGGGAAGCTCACCTTCTTCCTCAATAGCGTCGAGATCGCCAGCGCCAGTTTAGACGGTGGAGTTGTTACAGTTCCCGACATAGAGCTGGAGGCTGGCAATAATCATTATCTGATCCACTGGCACCCAACCAAACCCGACGCCAAAATCCGGATGCAATGGCGCAATATCATGCGAAAGCCTGAAAAAACGCTCCAATTTTTTTAGGACCTTTTGATTTCATTTTAAAAATCACGGTCGCGGCCGACCCGAAGATATCACTGCAAAATACTTTCCAGAAAATTACCCGGTTGCTGCGGCGATCAGGGGGCTCCCTCGCGACTCGCCTCATGAAAAATTATCCCGTCATATACGACTCCACTTATCTCACGCATGGCGACGGACGTTATCCGCTTGCCGACATCACGCCTCTTCAAGACTCCGCTCGGGCCTCAGTCATCACTGATGAATTTCTTGGTCAGCATTGGAAGAAAATGGTTCGCCAACCCATCGGCAACCTCAAGCGGCCGTATGTGGTTCCGGGCGTGTATGAGGCCCTTTGGGACTGGGACAGTTTCTTTATTGCCTGCGCCATGCCGGAGGAATCGATTCCTTATGGCCAGGGCTCGATCCTGAACCTCCTCGACGGGGTGCGCGAGGATGGACGCCCACCCAAGATGGCGTCACCCAACGGTGCTTATCTCTACGAAGCGCATCCCTACCCATTGCATGCCCAATTCTGCTATCTCATCGCCGACAGGATGGGTCATTTTGAATGGGTGGATGCCGTGTGGGAAAAGTTGCTCAAGGTGGATGACTGGTATGAGCGCGAAACCATGGTCCGAGGCGGCTACCCCGTTTGGCTGGGACTCCATGGAAACGGCATCGACAACAACCCTGCCGTTTATGGGCGTCCGCCGAAGTCGAGCGCTGGGGTGGATCTTGCCTGCTGGCATTATCGAGACCTCCGCGCTATGGCCAAACTGGCCGATCAACTCAATAAGCCGGGTGCCGAGCAATTCCGGGAGCGCGCCAACAATCTCGGTCGTCTGGTGCGCACCCGCTACTGGGATCAAATGGACGATTTTTTCTACAACATCGATTGCCTAACCGACAAGGGAGAGACCGCGCTTCAAGGGGTCACCTGGGAGACTTTTCTCAAGTTCCGCAACTGGGCTTCTTTCTTTCCCCTCTGGGCCCGGTTGGCCACTCCGGAGCAGGCTCTTGCCCTGCGCAACCGGATGATGGATGCCAGGGAGTTTCTCGCGCCGGCCGGGTTGCGCTCGCACAGCGCACGGGATCCGATTTACCACAACACTGCCACCGGCAACCCATCCAACTGGCAGGGGCCGGTCTGGGGGCTGAGCACGTTCCTTTCGGCCTACTGCCTCAACCACCATGGATACCGCGAAGATTCCATTGACCTTGCCTCGCGCCTGCTCAAGGTTTTTGCCGCTGACGTCGAAACAAACAGGTGTTTACACGAGTTCTATCATGGCGATACCAGCCAGCCACTGATCAATCCGGGTTTCCTAAGCTGGAACTTGCTGGCTCATGGCCTCATGAATAACTTGCAACGCACCTTCGATCCGACCACGGGGTCGCTGCTCGACGAGCATGTGGGATCTGAGCCTCCTGCAGAATGATAATTCAGCGCAACAACACACCATGAAAATCGAAACTGAAAGCGCCAGCGGACGAGGCGCACAACGCCTGAGCATCGAGAAACTCCAAAGCTGGGAGGCTTTGAAATTCGGGATGTTTATCCACTATGGCATGAGCACCTACACGGGTTCGGAACTGCCCGACGGAAGTCACCCATCCACCCTCTACTCGCCGGATAAGCTCGATGTGGACCAGTGGGTCTCCGTTGCCCGCGACGTCGGGATGAAATACGCTGTGCTCACCACGAAGCATGTTGCAGGTCACTGCCTCTGGCCGACCAAGCTCAATGACTACCACGTCGGCACCAGCGGCAACCAAACCGATGTGGTCGAGGCCTTCGTCAAGGCCTGTGAAAAACGCGGGGTGCTGCCGGGCTTCTATTATTGCTCATGGGACAACCACAATGTCTTCGGCTCGCAAACCCCGAGCCACGTGGCGGACTGGGAGCGTGCGCAGTTCGGGCTCATCCCCGATACCCAGCTTTCCTTCACATCGCGCGCTTATGTGGATTTCCAAAGCGCGCAGATTGAAGAACTCCTCACCCAATACGGCCCGGTCGGTGAAGTCTGGATTGATATTCCAAGCGTCCTACCACGATTCTATCGCCACGAGCTCTACAATCAGATTGCCGGGCACCAACAGCAGTCGGTCATCATGATGAACAATGGGATCAGCGACGGCTCCATCTATCCCATCGCCAAAGCCTGGCCGGCAGACATCATCGCCATTGAGCGCTTTCTACCCAACAGCCACACCGGCCATGTCAAATGGCGCGATATCGAGGGTGAAAATTATTACATGCCCGGTGAAGTCTGCGACCCCATTGGACGCGAATGGTTCTTCACCGAGGAAGACCAGCCCCGCAGCGACGAGGAACTGCTCGGCATGTATCTCGTGAGCATCAGCCGCGGCACGAACCTCCTCCTCGATGTCGGCCCCAACAAGCACGGCCTGATTCCGCAAAAGTATGTGGGTGCCCTGCAGCGGCTGCGAAAAAATCTCGACCTTCTCGGGGTGTGACCAACCCGAGATCGGAACAGATACGCCAAAAAAAACACCCGTAACGACACAATCTAACTTCGGAGTTCGGGGTGAAAATTCCGGATTAGAAGCGTTTGTCTTCGCCAAGATGGCTGGTTACCTGGTAGTCCAAGGCCGAGGCCGCGTTCAGGCTATCCCACCAATACAGCTTCCGGCGGTCTTCGATTTCCGGGGTAACTTCCAGGACTCCGGCGCTCAACCGGGCGCGGTTTCGACTCCAACAGGCCATGGATGTCCTTCTGTGCGTCGGCCCGGCAGGGTCACGGAGGACTTCTGCAAAACAAGTCCACCCGATTGACGGCGGCCATCAAGCCGTGCCATGCCGGCAATCCGCCGGGTTTACTTGGGCATCAGCGCCGCCTTGAGCGTGGGCAGCAATACTTCGTGATAATCCTCGGCTTGGGGATGAATGCGATCGGGCACCAGCTTGTCAAAACGCGTAGGATCCTCCGTCATGAGCTTCAGCCAGTTCGGATAGTGATCCACCAGGATGAGGTTACGTTCCTTGGCCACGTCACGGTGGATTTGAAGGTATTCGGTGGAGGCTGATGGCTTTGAATGGGGCGGTTTTAAAGTTATGACCTATAAACCATTTATTTAGTTTGTATTAATAACAAGCAGGGTGTGTTCGCGCACGGGTTTCGGGCTGAAGCGGATGGCGCGGGAGGATTTGCGAAACTTCAGTTCGTGACCGGTCATCGGGTCGTGGATTTTTTCGATCTTCAGACCTTCGGCCAGAGTGATGGAAAAGCCTCCGATCGGGAGTGGGTCGTTGAGCGACTCGAAGGAATTGCGGTCGCGGCGGTCGGCGGTGAAGGGGAGCATCTGGAGGACGATTGCCCCATCCTTTTCGCCAAGAGTGATTTCGAGCTGGCCCGGCGCGTTGGTCCGCAGCAGGCGCTGGGGCAGAAGTTTCTCGAAAACATTCCGCAGCAGCGTGCGGTGAGCGTGGTAGCCGGTGCTCAGGTAGGCGGCGAGAAGCGGTTGGGCGAAGGTAATGATCCGGCCATCCTTTGCGGAAATCATCGCCGCTCCCGCTTCAACGATGTCAGGCCCGTGGAAGTGACCGTAAAAATGCGCGCGGTTGCGGACAAACGGCGGCGTCTTCAGGCGCGCAAGGACTTTGCTGCCGGTCGCTGGCTTGATTTCCAGGCCTGGTGCGTGGACGTAATGGGCCATGTCGGGCAAGCCCCTGGCGAGGCGGCCTTCGACGGAGTAATAGCTGCCGGGGTGCTCGCTGGGTGTGGCGCTTTTGACACCAAGCAAGGCGTGCCAGCGAGCGGCGAAGGATGCAGCCGTGAGGATCGCATTCGGATCGACCAGCAGGGATCCGCCGCCGGTGACGAAGGCTTCGAGTTTGTCGAGTGCCGCTTCGGTAATCGGAGGTGTGGATACGATGAGCGTGCGCAGGCCGCTCCAATCCATCGAGGCATCGACGACATCCCACTGAATGTGTTCTTCGGTTAAAAATTTGACCGCACCGTAGAGCGTGTCGAAGAGGGATACGCCGCTGCTCTTGGCCGCGACCATGGCCGCGCTTTCCACGCCGTCGGGGACGAGGATCGCCACCTCTCGCAGGCGCTTCATGCCCACGCACCAGGGCTGCCGGGGTTCGAGGAAGGTGTAGGCCTCGCCGATGGTTTGATAGACGCCTTTTTCCAGGGCGCCGTTGCAGTGCATGTGGTCGCCGATGCAGCTGGAGGCCCCGACCATGAGATGCGTGGCGACTTGATACTTCAACTGGGCCGGCGAGACGAGCGTGCCGAAGTCGCCCCAGTTTTTCAGGAAGCGACCGGTCATACCCATCACGGGAACACCTGTATTGGAAAAATAACGACCGAGCAGCGGGAACGCCAGCCAGCCGGTCTGGAACGGGAGGGTCTCGGCGTAGAAACCCGAGACCACGCCTTTGGCCTTGGCCGCTTCGCCGAACGCGTTGTAGCAGCCGATTTCCAGGCGCAGGCCGGGATGAATCGCATCCATGCGACGGCGCAGTTCGCGCGCGAAGCGGTCGTGCGTGGCAGAATTGAACTGCTGGTGGGCGGTGTTGTCGTGCGGGTCGATGCCTTGCTCGTTCAACTGCCGCTGGCAATCATCGCAGAAACAACTGCCGGGCAGGTAGCCGGCCATGTCGATGAAGATGCCGTCCACCGGATGGAGGCGCAGACACTCCTCGACATGCGGGAAGAAGAAACTTTCCAGCCACGAGCCGCGATTCGGGCAAAGCCAACGCCAGAAAAGCTCCGAGCCATCGTGCAGGATTTGGGAATCAACCGGCTTGCCATCGAGGAATTGAGCGACGTGTTCCGGATGCGCTTCAGCAAAGACCTCGTCCACGTTCAGGCTGAAGTAGGCGAGCACCGGAATCTTGCGCTTGGAGGCCTCGGCAACCGCTTGTCCGAACAGATCGAAGCCGAGACCAGGGTGGCGCGTTCCGACTTTTGTGTCGAAATAGGAGTAGCCGTGGTGGCATTTGGCGAAGAGCGCGATCGAGTTGATCTTGGCCGCTTCGAGTGTGTCGAAGAAGGTCTTGGCATCGAACTTGTCTCCGACTTTCACAAAGCCTGGAGTATGAAAGTCCAGGTGGATCTGGCGGAGTTCGTTTTGATGGATATTGTTCATATTGTTATCATTTTTCGCCCGCAGTCCGTCCGGAAGTGGTTGGCCGGATAGGCGTTTTTGTTGAAAAGGCCGGATCGATAAAAACAAGCACGCACCCGAGGCGGTCCATGCAGCCGACAGCAACCGAGTGCCCATCAGGCGAGACGGCCACACTCGTCGGACGATTGCACGTGACCTGCCCCGGCTCGGTGGGCAGGGACAAATTCGGACGGCCGAGTTCTGCTAGACCGGCTTGCGGGTCCCATCGAAAAATGAGCCCCAGATCCAGTTCATCGCCCGCGACGCCATAGACCTGCTGGCTGGCGGGATCGCTGGCCAGCTGGTGAACCGGTCCCATGACGCTGAGCGCGCCGTAGGAGGTGATTTTTCCCGAAGATTCGTCGAGCCGCGCGATCATGCCGTCTGAGGTTCCGAGCAGGAGACCGCCTTCCACCGGGCAAGAGGCTGTGGTGACTGCACGAAACTTTCTTCCGGAACGCGCGGGAAGCCCTTCCGGGAACGGTTGCTGCCGCCCAATCGGCAATGCTGGAACCGTATTCATGCGCAATAGCGCTCCTGTCCCCGGATTCCACTGGAACGCATGGAGCGCATCGGTCGGGCTGCCGCACATGATGGCGACCGTCCCGTCCCCGGCCCAACTCACCGAGTGGATGTGACCCTCATTCGTAGGGACATGCTCCCACACCCGCAGGGCTGTCGCCGACGCACACGCGACGGACGTTGAGGCTTCCTTTGCCATGTAAGCGGACATATCCTTTATGAAGTCGGCACACTCCCGATATGGCTTTGCGGCTGGTGAGCCGGACACTTTCGGGAACAACTCTGCTGCTTCTGTCGAAAACATTACTGGCAACGGATCGAGCAAGGTTGCATCGGTCATCTCGACGGCATCTGCGGCCGGCTGCGAGAAGATCGCACGGAGGTCGAGCACGGTGATCACCGGGGGATCTTCCGCATGGTTGGTATCCGCAATAAAAAGCGTGTCCGTGCGGGGGTCGAGGATCGTTTCGCTAATGCCAAAGGTCATTCGCTCCGGCGTGCCAATGGCTCCCATGAGCTGAGGTTTTTCTCCGCGCATCACATCCCAGCGGATCAATTGCATGGGTGTTCCCGGCATCCCGTAAGGCGCTCCCAAGGCAGTCCAGAGAACGCCCGTGCTATCGAAGCGAAACATCGTGCAGATGTTGGGCTGGATGTGGCGAAACTCCTCCGGGACGTGATTTCCGACGCGCTCGATGGTGCCCGACCCGGGGTCGAGCGCATAAACGAAATCCGCGAAAACCCATGACATCCACATCCGTCCATCGGGCCCGATATCCGAGTTGGCCAGCACCCGGTGATGGCCGTAGAGGCGGTTCGTCTCCGGCGGCTGGGGAACAAGGCCCATGTCCTCGACTGAGTCGGCTCCCGGCCGGACACGCCAGAGGTGCCCGGATCTGCTGGAGGTGTAGATATTCCCCAGCGGATCGCGGAACAAATAGTAGCTGCCGAATTCCGTGATTTTCCCGTAGTCCGTCAGCTTTCGCGAATCGAGGTCCAGCCGGTAGAGATGGCCCCGCAAAAACGTATTGAAGAACACGGCATTGCGGTCCGGGTCATAGACCATGCCGTAGATCGAATCGCGGGGCACCGGGCAGCCGAGCGTCTCGACTTTCCGCGTCTTCGGGTCAAAAATGAGAACATGCGACCCAGGGAATCCCTCCCAGTGATCGTAGTAGTGGCTTTCAAACATCCAGTATTTGTGCGAGGGCGCCGGTGAGGTGGTATGCGTGCTCATCACCAGACGCCCGTCATTGATCGGGTGGATCGAGGTGTGAATCTTGCTCGGGGGGATCGCCCGCGCGGGGCACATCGTCACCTCGCCGCCATCAAAGAGCTGTTCAAACTTTCGCGTGACGGGATCAAACTCGAAGAGAATGACCGAGGCCGATGCGGAGAACTCGTTGCAGAGCGCGGCATAATGTTTGCCGTTGCCGCCCTCGGCGTAGTTCCAAACCGCGTTGTGCGTGGAAACAATCGGGAACGCGTGCTGCGTCACGCTCCCGCCCGTTAGAAAACAACGCGCCGCCTTCGGAAACGAGCCGAATTGGAAGGGCTGGCCAATCGGGTCGGCAGAAGGCGGAATTTCAATGTCAGGATTTTTCATGTTCAATCCTTCGTTTCTGCATTCATCCCGAGAGCGGCGAAGCGAGGCTCACCGGAGCCGGTTCCACCTCGCAGGGTGAAGCCGATGATCCGACTCTCGCCGGCACGCAGGGAAAAGAAGTTGTCGTCGAACTGGTCGCCCACGGTCACTCCGGCGAGCGCGCGGAAATCGAGGTGGATTTGGCGGTGCAGGGTCATGGGCGTTTTTACTCTATCGGTGAAGAGGCGTTCTGGCTTTACCCACGCCCGTTAGCGGCTTCCCACTTCCATCGAAGCGGTGCGGAAGCGACATCGGGTTTGCGAAGGGCGAGCTCCAGCCGGACGGACTGCCTGGGTGCGAGGGTGAGATAGTTGTCGCTTAAAAAATAATCCTCCTCGCGGTAATTTAAGCACTCGAGCCCCGCCCAGATCGCCGGCACTTCGGAGAGATTTTCGACATCGATCAGGGCGCCGCGTTCGTGTTGTTCAATGGTCGAGATGCTCAGATTGCACAGGGGCAGGCGTTCCATCGCCTTCGATTGATGCCAGTCGAAGTTGAATGGATAATAATTTTGCGAGATAACCTCGCCCTTCGCGTCCCTCAGGGTGAGCAAGACGGAGAAGAAGCTCTGGTCGGGGGTCTGCACTTTATCCATTTCCGCGCTCGGGTGGCCGAGTAGGTGATAAAGAGGAAATAGGTAGCCGATGCCGTTCATATCAAACACCTCTTCCGCGGAGCCGCTCGCCACATCCTGGCTGGTCATGCAGGTGCGGACTTCCCGTCCATCAGTGGCGATCTTCATGCCATAGGGTTCGTCGGCGCCAACGCGGAAGAGTTCGCGGAGGCTGGCATCGTAAAGTCGCAACTCAGGACGATAACCGCTCAAATTTGTGCCGCTCTCATTGATCACTCGCACCCAGCTCCGCAGACGATCCCGCACATCGAACCGGCGCGGCTTGTATTTCATCACGATGGCGACCGGCGCAAAGGCGCGGCGCACGAAGTAATAAAGGGCTTTGGGAGCGCCATAGCCATCCACGAGTCCCGATCCAAGGGAGACGCACTGGTCGTTCCAGCACCAAGGAAAAGATCCGGAGTTATAAAAGAGGCGACTGCGCCAGGTGCCAATCAACGCAAAGAGAGCAAATCCTCCATAAACACGCGTGTAATACATCAGCTCTTCCCAAGAGCGGAAGGGAGCTGCGGTGAGCGGGTCGGGATTTTCGACTCCCGTGAAGCCCTTGTTGAATCGCTGGTTCCAGGGCGCGTTGTTGATCCGGTGAAAATGGATGTGCGCCGGGGGCGGCCACAGCAAGGCAGCCTCGGGCAGGAAGCGCGTGATTTGTCGCATGGATTGGCCAACGAGGAACGAATGATTGCCGCCCCAGAACTCGACGCTTAGCTTCGGGTCGCCGTCGAGGTAGTTTTGCAGCGAGGCGGTGCCCTCCGTATGATAGCCGAAATGATCATACTCATCCGTGAGACCGTCGCTGAGCGAGTAGGAGCTGTAAAAGTAGCGTCGGCGCGGATCAAGTTCGGCCAGGATGCAGCGCCCGATCTCACAAAGATCCCAAAGCGGATGCCCTCGCACCTCGGCATTGAGCAGTTCGTTCCCACCCATCCAGGCCACCACGCAGGTGTGTGAGCGCAGGTCGCGCACCAGTCGGCGCATTTGAAGGCGATAGATCTCGTGGTCGACCTTGGTGGCGTCCGTCACATTGCAGACCCGCAGATCATGCAGAAGGACGATCCCATGCTCATCGCAAAGCTCGTAGAATGCGCGATCTTCCCGGGCGTATCCGCTGAACCGCCGGAGCGAGTTGAAGTTTCCCTCCTTCAGAAGTCGGACATGCCATTCGTAACTCTCGCGCCGCAGCCGGAGCATTTTATCTTGGCCAGGTTGGTTGGCTCCGCGCAGGTAAACGGGTAGCCCATTTATTATCAGCGTGAGTTCGTGGGCCGTGCCGGAATTGCGCCGCCAGGCAATGGTGCGAATGCCAACTCGGCGTTCAAGGGCAGAGCCGGTTTGCGGACAGGCCAGCAGGAATTGGTAGAGAGGCTGTTTCCCATGCCCATTGGGATACCAAAGCTCCGGTTTCTCCAGCTTCGCCAGCATGGCATTCTCTCCATCCCTGGTGATCTCCGGTTTTAGAATGGTGCCGTCCGGCCCTACGACCGTGAGTTCGGGCTGGCCGTGGTTTCCGCCCCACCGCTCCCAGCTAACCCGGATGGTTGCGGATGAGGCATCGGCCTCGAGCGTCTCCACCCAGCAATCGCTCAACGCTTCCGGCGTGCGAGTTTCCAAGCGAACCGGGAGCCAGATGCCGGCGGTGACAAGCCGGACAAAGTAGTTGCCCGCCATCAATTGCGCTGGCTTGAGATAGCGGGAACAGTTTTTGAAATCCTCGTCGTAGCAGTGACCGGCTTTGAAGGCTGCCAGCGCCGCGTCCGGGTCGGTCTCCGCAGGAAGGATGTGAACAACGATCTCGTTGTCTCCCGCGACCAAGCGACTCGTCACCTCGAATTCCGGTCCGGCAAACATCCCTTCGAACGCTCCGAGCTTCTCGCCATTGAGGAAGACTTCCGAACGAACATCAATTCCCTCGAACACCAGAAAGACCGGCCCAACCGTGCCCGGCGTCCAGACGAAGTTTTTGTGATACCACCAATGGTTTTTCTCCATCGGAATGAGGCCGATGAAGTTTTTCTCCACCATCGGATCGGGAATGACCCCGAGTTCGTGAAGCTGGACATGAACCTCGCCAGGAACGGAAACCGTCCACGCGGTTTCCTGGGTAAAGATCGGCGTGGAGCCGTCGGTATGGTGGGACAATTGCCACGGGCCAGATAAGTCGACTGAACTCATAAATGATTAGGATGCGATGAAGAGTTGGAGCAGATTGTGAAATGAGGCGAAGGTCAGATCCCTAGATGTTTTCCGACCGGATATTCATTGCGCGTCGAGTTTGAAAACGCCGAAGGAGATGCCTGCCATGGTGATCTTCCAGCCCGATTTCGTTCTCTCGACCGTGGCGCCATGTGAGGAGAGAGACCTTGGATTGGGGATCACTTTGCCGGGGCGAATGTCCGCGCTGACCGCTTGAGCAGACGGGTTCACGGCGACAACGATCGTCTCCGCGCCAAGTTTGCGCTGATAGACAAAGGGATATTGGTTCTTCTCGGCGTAAAGCGGCTCGAAGTCACCGTCGCCCCCAAGGGCGGGATGTTCGCGGCGCAGCTTGGACAAAAGCCGGAAGTAATTAAGGAGCGACTCGGGATCGGTTTCCTGCGCCCGGATGGTTGGGCGGTTTTTGGCGGGATCGATCGGGAGATAGAGGTCTTTTGCTTTGGCGGTGGAAAAGCCTGCATTCTTGCCCGACGACCACTGCATCGGGGTGCGTGCCCCAGTGCGGTTGTAGCCTCCTTCTTTGGATACGAGTCCGCGGACATAGCCCATGCCGATCTCGTCGCCGCAATAGAGATACGGCACACCGGGCATGGTCATAAGGAAGGTGAAGGCGACCTTCAGTTCCTCCATTGTGCGCCCTTCGGCAAGGCGCATGATGTCGTGGTTGCCCGTGGGAATCGAGATGTGGCCGGCACCTCGTGTCTCGCGGTAATGCTTGAGATAGTAGTCAAGAAACACGCGGATGTCCCCCCGGCCTTTGCGGTCGAAAAAGCTGCGAGTGACATTCTCAAACATTCCGAAAAGATCGCGCTCCGGCTCGCTGCGAAAGAGGGATGTGTAGGCCGGATCATTGAAGTGGATGAGAAAATCAATGTGGAAGCCGGCCGCGATCGCTCTCGCCGGATCCGACCATTCCGCGATGAGGACGGCCTCGGGATATTCCGTGTCATACATGGCGCGCATGTCTGCCCAGAGCTTCATCGTTTCCTTAAAGTCCGTGTCGCCTTTGACCAGCGAAGAAGCCATGTCCACGCGGAAGCCATCAGCGCCGGCATCGAGCCAGTAGCACATGATATTCTTCATCTCCTCGCGGGTAGCCAGACAGTCGGGGTGCTCAACGGGCAGTTGCCACGGCTTCTTCGGATCAGGCTTGGCGAAGCCGTAGTTGAGCGCGGGCTGGAAGTGGAAAAAGTTTGTCATATAAGCGCCGTCCCGCTCCGAAAATCCCGAGACGGCGGGAACCCCGGCCCCGTGCCAAACGCTGTCGGTCCAGACATAACGGTTGGTGTATTTGTTCTTCGTGGCTTGGGCGGATTTCTGGAACCACGGGTGTTCGGTCGAGGTGTGGCCGGCGACGAGGTCGAGGCAGACGCGCAGACCGCGCTTGTGCGCTTCTTTGAAGAGGAGCTTCAAATCGGCATTCGTTCCGTAGCGCGCTGCGACTTTGTAGAAATCGCTGACATCATAGCCGGCGTCGCCGAAGGGAGACTCGAAGCACGGGTTCAACCAGATCGCGTCACATCCGAGTGAGCGGATGTAGTCGAGCTTGGCAATGACGCCCGGCAGGTCGCCGATGCCGTCTCCGTTGGTGTCGAGAAAACTCTGCGGATAGACTTCGTAGAAGATCGCGTTGGCAACCCAGGAAGGGCGGCGCTTATTTTTTTTGGTGGTCATAAAATATCATTCCACAGCGAGTTGGCGTGTAAAATAGCTAGTGTGAAGTCGCCGCCGGGCCGTTCGCAACCTCCTCGGGGTCCGAGCCGGGCGGGACATAGTGGGCGTCGCCGCCAAGCTGTTTCCAAGTGCGGTAGAGGCTAACGAGGAAATACATTCCCAAGCCAAGGAAAGGGAGTGTCCACACCGGGATCATGCGGTAGTAAAAGTCCTTGCCCCATGTCGCGTCCGGGAAAAATGTGCGCATGAGGTCGATGAAGCCGCCGGCCATCAGGCCGCCGAGCGCCGACGCGGCGGCCCCGCAGATCGCGTTGAAGGAGCAGAACTGCCCGTAGCGCGACCGGGGCAGGATTCTCATGAACATGGGCATTGAGATCGCGTTATTGATCATGGCGAGCGGCAGATTGACCACCTGGAGCGCGATCAAAATCCGGAAATTGATCTCCGGCGTGAAGTCGGTGAAAAGCCAGACGAAATTCAGCGGGGCCGTTAGGAGCAGCCCGGCCTGGACCCACATCATCACCCGCAGGGGATGGATGCGGTCGGCCAGCGCCCCGGCCGGATAGGTTAGGATCATATTGGCAATGGCCACCGCTGCGGCGATGCTGCCAAGCTGATGGAGCGTCAACCCCAGCGACAAGTTGAGGAAAACGGCAAAAATCCCGCAGGCCGCAGAGAGGTTCCAGAACGTGTAGGTCAGGAAAAAATAACGGTAGATGGGGTGTTGGAGGCATTCAGCGGCATAGTTCCTGACGAGCAGAAAGAGGTTGGTGCGGCCTTCCACCAGCTTGGCCGGGGGTGGGTATTTTCCTTCCTTGACGAAGAAGCACATTAGGCTGAATCCAACGAGGTAAAGACCTGCCACGCAGAGGAAGATCAGCCGCAGGTGGCTCAGGGCATACTCGTAGATAAAGTAGCTGTAGAGCGCGCCTGCCCCCGCCCCGACCATCCGGAAAAGACCGAGAAACCGCGCCATGAACTGCTGGGGCACCACGTCGTTGAAGAAATACCAAAAGACCGTGTTGACGAACATGTCGCTCAACTTGAAGAGCCCCATAGCCACAGCAATGACGACGACCGTGGTCCCCGCAGCGCTCCAGCCAGTTGTCACACCAATCAGGCCGTGCAGCCACGTTCCGATTTCCGTGGAGAAGGCCAGTAGACAGAGCGCCAGCGAGACGAACGGAACGGTGAAAAGCATGAACGGGATTCGCCGCCCGAAGCGCCCCCGGTGGCGGTCACTAGCGGTGCTGATGAACGGGTTCATCAGCACGTTGAGAATGCTTGGGATCGTCAGAATCACCAAGCCCAGGACCCAGTTCGGGGCCTGCAGTTCACCCAACCGCAGCGGCACGATGCTGGGAACCACGGTCTCCATCATCGTAAAACAAAAATCGCCCCATAAGAGCCACGTGAAGAGCCACGCGAGTCCCGCCGGGGAATAAACCAGGGTGCCAACCGTAAACTGTTTGGGACGGGACGCCGGGGGCAACGGCTCGGGTAATGAATCGACGGGAGCGGGCAGGCGGGGCATTTTAAACTGTTTTGATTTTCACGATGTGAACGCCAGAATGACGGGTTTCACCGTGAAAACTGCGTCGTTTTCAGTTGATCATATTTCTGTGGTGCTTGACCTAAGACTAATGTATGAAAAGAACAAGAAAGAATCGCCTGTATGACCCAAGCACAACCCGGAAACGCTCGAAATAGAGCGGCAGAGCCCTTTAAAATACAAAAAACATACTTTTTCCCTAGTCAAGCTGGATTGGTGCTTAAAACCACGCTTTATCCATCGACAACACGAAACGTTCAAATGCAGACACAACATATTTTTGAGGAAAAACCAGTTGGGGGCGAGCGATGCTGAACCTCACCTTCACAAGTCGCGGCGGACTCAACGAGCAGATCCAGAGGGCCTTCCGGGAAAAGGTTGCCTCCGGGGAGCTGGCCCCTGGGCAGCGGCTGCCCACCGATGCGGAGTTCGCGGCCCAGTGGGGCGTTCATCATAACACCGTCCGCCAGGCTCTCGCAGAATTGGCCACGGAAGGTCTTCTCGTCCGTCATCGCGGACGCGGCACCTCGGTCTCTGCCGGTCGCGTCAAGCAGCATGTCGGAATCCTCTGCCCCACACGGCACCTCACCTCGCGCGGAAACGCCTCAACGCAGTTATTCCTACAATACTATCAGGACTGGGCCCATGAGCACCACGACCAATCGAAACTCTATCTCGTCGATCATTCGCCCGACGATCAACCGTCGCTCCAACAATCAGATTTTCTGCGCGACCTCGATTCCAAACTTTTGCGCGGTTGTCTCGTACTGAATACCGCCGAATACGACAACCCTTGCTTGTTCGAAAAACTCAGGGCTCATCGCATTCCACTGGTGCTGCTCTGCGAGATGGCGATGAATTTTCCAACGGTCTGCTTCGATCAGGCTGACATCATCCGTCAAGGAGTGGCCTATCTCGCGCAACGCGGCTGTCGCCGCATCGGGGTGATCTGCGGAATCGATCCCCTGCCGGGAGCGCACCAAGCGGGCGCAACCTATGGCCGCGCCCTCCGGGAGGTTCTCAAAGATCTCGGCCAGCCCTGGCGACGCGATTCATTAAAGGATGAACGGCGCCCCACTGAGGAGTCCGGTTATCTGGCGATGAAGGAACTCTGGACTCAGGGACTTGAGAAGCCCGACGGGGTATTGTGCTGCGATGATGTGATGACGCGCGGAGTTTTTCAGGCCTGGTCGGACCTCGGCCTTCGGGCGCCTCAGGATCTGAATTTTATCACCCATTCCAATCGGGGGCTTCCGATCTTTCATCCGGTTCCCTTGACCCGCCTGGAGGCCGACGTGGGTGAGCTGGCAAGCGTGGCTGGTGAGATGCTGAATTCTCTGATGGCCAATCTTCCGCTTGCCCATCGTTCGCAAGATATCAAGCATACCTTGATCCCGGGGCAAACTTGCGGAGAATCCTAGCCTTCAGAAGATCCTCGTTATTTCGGCATAAAAGTCCCCAGAAAGATTTAATTGACGATTCTCTTGCGATATAAATATACAAAAACTACAGAAAAGCTCGCTCTCTCTAAACACCAACTTAAAAATAAGAACCACCCAGTCATGAAAACCACAAAAAATCATCCTCGCCTCGGCGATCCCCTTGCTGACCGCACTCTCCAGCCCGCAGGCGCGCGGAAATCGCTCTAGACTTCGACCGTCTTGCGGATGCCACGAAGGTCAAATTCCTCATCGACGATATCCAGATTGGCAGTCCGAACATTGAGAACACGAAGCCCGGCGGTCGGTAACGAAACTCCAGTCCAAATGCTTCCGGCGAAATACAATCCATGACCCGTATCATCGTCGGTGAAATCGCCTCGCATCGTTTTCCTTTGGCTGAAGAAGGCCGCAATCACCTCAGAATCCAATGATAAAACACCACTCTCAGTGATTAACGGCCTCCGCATCCTAACAGTCACCCTGCTCTGCCTGACGCTATTTGGCTGCGGGAAAAAGGAGACATCGCTGCAGCTTGCCAACGACGGGAAATCCTCCGTCTGCATTGCATTAGCGGACTCTGCCTCTAAGCCGGAAAAATCAGCGGCCGCCGAGCTCGCGACCTACCTGAAAAAAGCGACAGGAGCGGAGTTCCCCATCGTTAAACCACAAGAGGCTGCTGGCCGACCCACCATCGCCGTCGGGCCCGGCGCAGCCAAGGCGCTGCTTCCGGATCTCGATCTGACCAAGTGGGGCGACCAGGGACTCGGCGAGGACGGAATTGTGCTCAAGTCAGCGGGATCGAACCTGATTCTGACCGGTGCCGAGGGCTCGCAGCGCGGAACGCTTTATGCGGTGTATGAATTTCTCGAGCGCACAGCCGGGGTCCGCTGGTGGACGCACACCGAGGAAACCGTCCCGCACAATCCCACCCTCGCTGTGGAGTCGCTGGATATCCGGTATAAGCCGCCCTTCCTGTCCCGTGAGCCCTTCAGTTGGGGCATGACGCTAGGCGATCCCTATGACGCCTTTGACGATTCGGATGCCGCCGTGAAGGATTGGGACGTGGTGCGTTTCGCAGCGAGACAACGCAGCAACGGACATGGGGCGATGCTCCCTGCCAGCCTCGGCGGATGCCTCCTCCCGATCGGCTTTGTTCACACCAGCTACCAATTTCTGCCGCCGGGTAACTATTTCAAGGATCACCCGGATTGGTATAGCGAAGTCAAGGGGGTTCGAACAGCAGTGGGCGGCGAGGCGGGACATGGGCGCGGGCAGCTCTGCTGGACCAATGACGAAATGCTCGGGGAGCTGACTAAAGTGATTCTGGAAAAAATCCGCAAGAATCCGCAGCTCGGAATGGTCGATGTCAGCCAGAACGACTGGGACGACCACTGCGAGTGCGCCAAGTGCAAGGCGCTGGATGATGCCGGTGGCTCCCACGCGGCTTCTCTGATCTACGGCGTCAACCGCGTGGCAGAGGCGGTCGAAAAAGAGTTTCCAGGATTCCTTATCCAGACGCTCGCTTACCAATACACGCGCAAGCCGCCCACGAACGTGCGCCCACGTGACAACGTCGTGATCCGTCTTGCCGTCATTGAGCGGGGCGCGACCCAGCCGATTGATAGTGATCAGAACCGAGCCATGTTCGATGACCTCAAGGGCTGGTCGGCGGTCGCACCCAAACTTTCCATTTGGGATTATGTATCGAATGTTTACGGACCGCTCACGCCGCATCCGAAGCATCAGGTGTTCGCCAAGGACTTCCGCACCTACCGCGACAACCACGCGGTTGGTGTATTCTTGGAGGGCGAATCGATCGGCGCGACCGATTTTATTGACTTCAAGAACTATCTCATGGCGCGGCTCTTGTGGGATCCCTCCCGCGATGAAAATGCGGTGATCGACGAGTTTCTTAATGGCTACTACGGCAAAGCCGGGCCATTCCTCCGCCAGGTCCTCGACCTTTACGCGGAGAAAGGAAGTCTGGCATTTCTCGGATCGTTTAATGACGGACTGGACGCGTCGTGGCTGGACCTTGCGGCGATGAACCGGGCGACCGAACTCTTCCAGCAGGCGGAAACGGCCGTCGCGCGCGCTCCCGAGGAACTGGCCCGGGTGAAAAGGGCGCGTCTCTCCCTCGACCATCAATGGCTGTTCAGCTATGGACGCTACCGGGAGCAGGCCGAACGCGATAAGGTATCCTTCCTTGGCCCGCAAGATCCGGCCAAGGCCCTCGCCGATTTTTCCACAGCGTTCCATCAAACCGCCACACCGCTCGACCAAACGTGGATGCCGACCTTTCAAAAAGTGCTGGATTTTGGCAGCGGAAAAGAGGGCTGGGATGCGTTCTTCGAACATTTTAAGGAGAAGGCCAAGCCACCGGCACTGGTGCCAGAGGCGTTCCGTAGCCTCCCGCCTTCAAGCGTCATCGATATGGACGAGTCCCGGTGCTTCATTTACAAGGCTTCCGGCGCGACGATCGTGCCAGATCCCAAGGCCTCGAACGGTTTGGCCATGCGGGTTCCGAAAGCCCCCGCGCCGAGCTGGGGGTTGCAGGCACATACCAAACTCTTGAGTGCCTTAGGTGGTTTGGGCAGGTATCATGTCTATGCCGTGGCTCGTTGCGAACTCCAAGCCGAATCCGGCGCCGCCTTCGTCGCCGGTCTCTATGACAGCCGGAGCAAACAGGGCATGGGAACGGTCAGTTTCCCAATCGGCAAACCCGCACCCGCACTTGCATCCGGGGAGATCGACGCAAATCCGGCGGTCTTGGGAGTCACCACGAGCGGCAGCCCTGTCACTGATGGCGAGTATCATGTTTACGACCTCGGGGTCTATGACTTGTCGCACGGCCAGATGTATGTGTGGGTCGGCACAACGACTGGCGATCTGTTTGTAGACCGCTTCCTTTTCGTTAAAGAACCGTGACTTCCGAATCATGAAAATCAAAACGGACACGGTCTGCACAAGGCACGCGTTCACTTTGATCGAGGTGCTCACGGTCATCGCGGTCATCGCCATTCTTGCAGCACTCCTTTTTCCGGTCTTTGGCCGGGTGAGAAAATCGGCGGACAATGCCAAGTGCGTGAGCAACCTGCGCCAGCTCGGGGCGGCATTGACCACGATGATCGGCGACCAAGCACCCAACCTGTCGGTTCACTACTACGATGGCTCCATAGAGCCGACCTGGTCATCCGATCTGGTGGACAAAGGCTATCTGACGTCCGATGTGATGAAAAAGGTTGCCCGCTGCCCATCCTTGGCCACGCCAGCGAAGCATCTCGAAAACTACAGTTTCTTCTGCTACGGCCTGAACCGGTTGGCCACGTTGACGAGGGTATCCGATCCCACGGCAAGCCCGCCGGTGCAGTGGGATGAAAAAATCAACACCTTGACCCTTCCCAAAGCCTCTTCCTCCGCCATCTTGGGAGACTCGGTTCTGCGTCCTGACTGGGACAACGCCTATCAATGGTTATTTTTTGGAGTTGGCAATGATGGCGATGGCGGAATTGTCCACGTCTGGCACAGCGGGCTAGCCAACTTCTTCTTCCTCGACGGGCACATTGAAGCCCTGAAGCCAGCTGAAATCCGTTCCCTGCAAACAGCAAACCCAGAGATCTACAGCCAAGGTCCGTTGGAGTATGCGGAGGAAACCATCAGTCCCGATGGCAAGGCTTCGATGAAAACGCTTCCGTAGTCCCATCGGCTAGTGGACTAAAGTGCCAACGAAAACGAACGAGAAATCAACGAATCCCCGTCATCGACTGCACCAACTTGAAAAACACTCCCTTTATTCTTTTCACCGTAGCTCTCGTCTTGTTGGCCGTGGGTTGTCGCAAGACGGCGACGACATCTCAGCCGCCGCCTGATCCGTCGCTGGTCTTCTCCCTTAGTGAGTTGGCGGAAACCGCAGTGAAACCCGGTTACGTCCCGTCTACCGTCGAGCGCGGCACCTTAAAAGGTGATGCCCTGATCCGGGAGGGCACTCTTGTTCTCGACGGGAGTGGAGACTTTGCCGAAGTGCCCGATAGCAAAGATTTCGCGCTCGCTCAAGGGCTCACACTGGAGGCCGTCGTCAAGCTGACTGCTAACAAAAACCATATGTTTGTCGGCAAGGTCGAGGATTGGCTTTTCGGATACGACGGTGAGGGGCGCCTCTACTTTAACATCAAGGCAAAAAAGGGTGATTGGTCCTGTGCCTCCCAGTCCGCAGGCAAAATCATTAAGGAAGGCGAATGGGTGCATGTGGCTGCGGTTTACAAGCCCAACCGCGATCCGCTCGCCGCCGCCAAGGGGCGGGTCGAGATTTACCTCAACGGAATCAATGTGGGATCAAGGGAAATGCTCTTCGAACCGGAGGAAACCGCCGGCCCGCTGCGCATCGGACGGCTCTGGGGTGACAGCGACCAGGCGGGTGTCTGGGATATGAACGGGGAGATCCGCACTCTCCGCATTTACAAACGGGCGATGGATGCGTCGGAAATCGTCTCGCTGGCCTGCGATCAGCCGGGCATCCGCATGGACCCGCTGGTCTTCGAGGTGGTGCCGGATGTTATCGGAGGTCGTCTCGGGATCCGCGCCAAGCCCCAGCTATCGGCCTCAGCTCGGGCGGCTCTACAGGCGGCTGCGGCACGGGGTAAGGCGTCGCTGAGCGTAACCGTGCGAGGTCCCAATAAAGACAACGCCGCCACGCAGGAAGCCCGTTTCGCTTATGATCCCCAAACCGCGATCTACTGGATGCCTTACCGTTGGGCCGATGGCCAGCATGAGGTGAGCCTCAGCCTGGAAGGTGGCAGTTCTGCGATCACGGCCTCGCGCTCTGTGACCAAGCCGCCGACTCCCTGGCTCGGGCAAAGCAAGGCGCCAACAGAAGTATTGGCTCCCTGGACACCGCTGCAGACTTCCGACGGGAGGGTCGTCGAGTGCTGGGGTCGCCGCTATCTTTTTGACGGCCCCTTCCCGAAAAGCATCCTCAATCAGGGCCGCGAAATGCTGCGTGCCCCGATCACGCTCCAAGCCAAAAGCGGAGACCGGCAGGGGCGCCTTGAGGAAACCACACGCGCCACGGTGACGGAGAGCCCGGTTCGCGCCGAGTTCAAAGGAGAGGGCTCGTTTTCCGGCATCCCCGATCTGAAGGTCTCATGGACGTCCTGGACGGAATACGACGGGGTGACCTACACCACCGTCACGCTCACGCCGTCTGGAAAGAATGTTCAACTCGATGCGCTCAGCCTTTCCATCCCGCTGCGTCCCGACATGACCCGGTATCTCATCGGCGTCATGGGCGATCACCCCCTCAAATTTAAGGGAGGCGGCGACCCGGCAAGCAGGCCGATTCGGCTCGACGGCCAGCGGGTCGAATTGGAGCGCTTCATGCCGTATCTCTGGCTCAACAATCTCGACGAGGGCTTTGTCTGGTTTGCCGATTCGGACGCTAACTGGGTGACCCCCGACGGCCGTGCGCCGATCGTGGTGGATGGCGGGGCGGAGGCTGGCATCACGCTTCGGCTCATCGACGAGCCCACCACGCTCACTGGCCCGGTCACCTACTCCCTCGGCTTCCAAGCCACGCCCGTCAAGCCACTGCGGGCCGACCGTTTCTCCCATCGCTGGGGCGAGACCGCCCACCAGCCGGAGGTCAGCAACTTTGTTTATCTCGCAGGGTTTTCCAAGAGCGAGGGAATGTGGCTGCCGGCGGATGGACCGAAGCTCAAAGGCTATCTCGATGCGCAGTTGGCGAAGGGCATTTCCTGCTTTCCCTATGCATCGCTTAACGGCACGGGAGACCACAACCAGGTCTATGATTTCTTCCAATCGCTTTGGCACGCGCCGGGCGGTTATGTCTTCGGGCCGTTCAACCGCTCCATCAGTTATCCGAGCTATCTCGAAGATGGCAAACGCGTCAGCCCTTTCATGGGCGAAGAAGCCCTCAAGGCACAGGTGCAACACAGCGTGCCACGGGTTAATCCCGGCCTGCCTTCCTATGCCGACTACCTCTGCTGGACGGCGGAAGAACTCGAACGTCAGTCGGGGCCGGTGAGTCTTTACACCGATCTCTCGTATCATGTGGATCCGGCGTGGACCACGGATCTCGCCAAAGTGAACCCGGCACACCTCGGGGTGGATCAGTTTGGACGCACATTTTTCGATTACCGAATTCTCGGGATGCGAGACCTCGCCCGGCGACTGGCTGAGATCGTGCGCCGCCACAGCACGCCGGAGCGTCCTCTGACCTGGATGGCCCACGACCAAAACCGCTTCTGCCCCGTTTATCACGGCTATGCCGACTGGTGGTTTCCCGGCGAGCAATACAACGACGTCTTTTCGAAACACGGCCCGTTCGGCCTGATGGATGGAAGCATTCCAGTCGAACAGTTTCGCGTCGAGAGCGCCGACGAGCGCGCTTCCGGGGTGCCCGGCGTCCTGCTGACGCAGTTCCTGCGCTGGAGTTTCATGCGCGATCCGGGCTTCTGGGGCGCCGACCAGCTTAAGGCGGCACCGACTCCGGAATTGCTGAATGCCGCTGCCGACTCAGTCATCGCCCGCTGCGCGGTCGAGGGCGTGGAATTTCTCGCCACCTGGGAGATGAAAGATGCGGCACCGGAGTGGTGGAAACTGCGCAAGCGCCTCGGCCTTGATTCCTTTGAAGCCCGCTTCTTACCCTATTGGCGTTCCGGCTGCCCGGCCACGACCAACACGGAGGCGGCCATGGTCTCGGCCTACGCCTTTGATGGAAAGCGTGCGGTGCTGGTCATCGCTAACCCTCTCCCCAACGAAATGCCCGTCGAGGTTGCCGTGGACTTGAGCGCTCTGAATTGGCCAGCGGGCGCAGTGCCTCTCCTCACCGACGAGCGGACCGGCGCCAGCATCCCTTGGAAAGACGGACATTTCACCGTTCCGGTCAAAGCGCGGAATTACACGCTAGTCAGTCTAAGCACGATGTTTCGATAGGCGGTTCATACAAATGCCCGGATCCCAACAGTCAAACACGCTCAAGCCTCCAAGGCTACCGTCTCAAGACTCTCCCTCTCTCCCGCAAACTCAATCAAGCGGGATGCGTGTTGGTGACGAAATCTTTCACGCGGAGGCCGCTCAATAAATCCGTTAGGCCCATGATCCACCGCGAAAACCCATCCTTTCCCAGGAAGGCGGGCAGCAGGATTTTTTCCCGCACGTGGAAAATGAGTTTCAGAAGACCTCCTTTGGCTGAGACGGCCGGCTGATTTTCATCCGAGATCTCATGCCCGATCAAACGAACATGTCTCACTCAATTTTATGATAAATAATGAATGTTTAAATGGCTGGTGGGATTTCCTGCCGGTCGAAACCACCACCGAAATTCCCGCCCAGGTTCCCGTCGCAGATGAAACCACTTACTTTACCAATGGCAGCGGGGCCTATCCCGTCGCCGACATCATTGCCGTCGAGCGTTTTCTCCCCAATAGCCACGCCGGCCATGTCAAATGGCGCGAGATCGAAGGCAAGAAATACTACATGCCCGGCGAAGTCTGCGACCCCATCGGACGCGAGTGGTTCTTCACCGAGGACGACCAACCCCGCAGTGACGAGGAATTGCTTGGCATGTATCTCGTGAGCATCAGCCGCGGGACCAATCTCCTGCTAGATGTCGGCCCTGACAAGCACGGCCTGATTCCGCAAAAGTATGTGGGCGCCTTGCAGCGGCTGCGAAAAAATCTCGACCGGCTTGGCGTTGTCTGAGCAGGTGTTTTTATAACAACCGATGAAGACATGACTATTCCCACCTCATACATCCTCCGCGTCGTCGGTCTCGGCAAAGACCGAAGCATTATTTCATCCGTATTTGCCAATGAACACTGGTCCATAGGTAAAATTTGCGAAAAGAACGAAGGCAAAAACCTTGCTGCTTACAATTTCGCTGACTTCTGAGGCGATGGCCTCGCCTCTAGGAAATTAGAGTTTCTTGAGCGGCTGATGAAGGTTGACGGAAGGCCGTGCTGTTAATGATGGAAGGCATTTCCGGAATTCTCAGACCATCGGTGAATGGTTAAAACCTTCGTGAACGGGATCCCGCAAGATCGCAAATTGCTCATCCCCCTATTTGCAATACATTTTTGCTTTGCACACCGGGCAAAAGTCCCATGGTAAAGCCAATGAACTCGTCCTGCCATGAGCAACGCCCCCTCTGATCCCGCCGCGAAAACCTTTCATGTCGGAACGCTCACCTATACCAAGGCCGGGCTGTTTTCTCTCTTCACGTGGCTGCTGTGGGGTGACTTCTGTTTTATGCTCATGGAGGTGGCGGCTCCGGCGGTGCTGCAGGTCAATCTCAATGAGATGGGCGCGCCGAACTGGGTGCTTGGGCTGGTGCTTTCAACGATTCCGGGAATCTTAAACATGACCGTTTGTCCGGCCTCCAGCTTCTGGAGTGACCGGTTCCGCAGCCGTTGGGGACGTCGGATTCCGTTTTTATTCCTCGCGACAATTCCGCTCACTTTTTTCCTCATTCTCCTCGGGTTTTCCAAACAAATCGGCACTTTGCTGCATGGGGCAATCCATGGAGGGATTTCGCAGACGGCTGTTATCATCGGCGTCGTTGTTGTTTTGGTTTTCTGCTTCCAGGTCTTCAACATGGTTGTGGCCTCGGTTTATTACTACTTGTTCAATGACGTGGTCCCGGCGGAAGTGCTTGCGCGGTTCATGTCGATATTCCGGATCGTCGGGGTGCTCTCCGGCGCGGTCTTCAATTGGTTTTTTCTCAAATATGCGGTGAGTCATATGACTGAAGTGTATTTGATCGCGGCCGGGCTCTACGCAACGGCCTTTTTGCTGATGTGTTGGAAGGTGAAAGAAGGCGAATACCCTCCGCCCCCGGCCCATCCGGATGGCGGGTCGGGAATCATTAGCGGCATCAAAACATTTTTTGTGGAGTCCTATTCGATCAAGTTCTACTGGCTCTTTTTTCCGGCCAACACATGTTTTGCATTAACCTCAGTCGCAGGGGGATTTAACATTCTCCAAGCCCGTTCCATCGGGGTTGACCTCGATTTTTTTGGCAAGACAACAGCGATTGCCTCGATTGTCAGTGCCGTGCTGATGTATCCCGCCGGAATTGTCTCGGACCGAACCCATCCCTTGCGGGTTCTCATGTGGGCCACGATCGCATTGCTGATTATCCAACCGCTCTGGCTGATCTTCTTGTTTATGGATTTCAGCCCCGGCGTGTCCCACGGGATTTTTATCGCCATCACAGCTGTCACAGCACCGGCACTCGCCCTCTACATGGCTGCCGAGCTTCCAATGTATATGCGAATTCTTCCCAAGTCCCGCTACGGGCAGTTCTGCTCGGCCAATGCCATGGTCCGCTCGTTTGCCATCATCATCGGAGGGTTAGTTATCGGGATTGCTCTGGACCGGCTCGCGATCTGGTTCCCGACTAAGGATTATTGCTATCGTTTTGTCCCGCTCTGGTCGCTCGTCTTTATCGGTGCTTCGTTGTTTTTCCTCCGCAGGCTCTACGCGGATTGGCAGATGCGGGGCGGCATGACGTCGTATCATCCTCCGGGTTTTGAACCAAAGGACGAACCTGATGCCGAGACTGTCTCCACATGAAAAATTCAATCAAAGAACCCAAGCGACTGACCCGCGCCGAAAGCTTTCTCGGCTTTCATTTTGACTTTCACGCGACCGCCGACAACCAGCCGATCGGCGGGCGTTCGTTCAGGGCCGATCTGGCCAGGATGCTGCGTGCGGCAAAGCCAGACTATGTGCAGTGCGATTGCAAGGGACACCCCGGCGTTTCGAGTTATCCGACAAAGGTGGGAAATCCCGCGCCGAAATTTGCGGGCGACGCGCTGAAGGTCTGGCGCGAAGAAACCGCCCGGCAGGGAGTGGCGCTCTTCATGCATTACTCGGGAGTGTGGGACACCGAGGCGCTCCGGCTTCATCCAGAATGGGCGCGAATTGACGAAAAGGGGAAGCGTGATCCTAATAACACTTCGGTTTTCGGTCGTTATGTCCACGAGCTGATGATTCCCCAGTTCGTCGAACTCCGCAGGGAATACGACGTGGACGGCTTCTGGGTGGATGGCGACTGCTGGGCCACCGGACAGGATTACCATCCGGAGGTGCTTAAAAAATTCCGTAGCCTGACTGGCCTACGTACCGTTCCAAAAAAGATCGGAGATCCCGGCTTTTTTGAATTCACCGAGATGTGTCGTGAAGGCTTTCGTGAGTATGTGCGGACGTATGTGAACGCGCTGCACGAGCAATGCCCTGGAGTTCAAGTGGCCAGCAATTGGGCGTTCAGTTCTTTCATGCCCGAGCCGGTCAGTGTTCCTGTCGATTTTCTCTCTGGCGACTACGCCATGATTGATGCGGTGAACTCCGCGCGGTTTGAAGGGCGGTGTCTCATGCATCAGGGAAAAGCTTGGGACCTTATGGCATGGGCGTTTGCGGCCAAGTCACTCAACGATTGCTTCACCGCGAAGTCGATCGTGCAGATCCAGCGCGAAGCCGCGATCGTGCTGGCGCTCGGGGGTGGCATCCAGGTTTATTTCCAGCAACGGCGGGACGGATCGATCCCGGCGCATGAAATCGACACGATGATCGAAGTGGCGAAGTTCTGTCGCCGTCGTCAGAAGTTTTGTCATCGGGCCACCAGCGTCCCGCAGGTGGCGGTGCTTCTTTCCAAAGATGCCTTCTATCGCGGAAACCGGCGCGTGTTCGGAGCTTGGGACGGTAATTACCTCGCGCTTTGGGGGCTGGTGAGCGGACTGATCGAAAACCAAACCTGTGTCGATGTGGTCGGCGAGCACCATCTCAGCGGTTCGATGGGAAGGTTTCCGCTCATCGTCATTCCGGAGTGGCAGTCGCTGGAGGAAGATTTTCGCCAAGAGCTGTTGGCTTACGTTCGCGACGGTGGTCGACTGCTCGCAGTCGGATGCGGGCCAACCAAGCTCTTTGCAGAAGAACTTGGACTTTCGATCGTGAGTGATGCTTCCCGGCAGGACCGTTGGCTCGCCGCCCCATGCGGGCTTGCTGGTGTCCGCAGTGATGGCCTCACCCTCAAGTCTGCGCGAGGCACAAAAGTCACCGCCGTGTGGCACGAGGAACGGGATCCGACCGCACTCAGTCATCCCGCCGTTGTGAAACGTAAACTCGGACGCGGAGCGATCGCTGCCATGTGTTTTGACTTTGGGACGGCCTACAGGGAACACAAGACATGTCATGCCCGGGACTTCCTTGGTGCCGTTGTGAGGGATCTTTTTCCAGATCCGATTGTTGAAATTCAAGGCACTCATCTGGTTGATGTCAGTCTCATGACCAAGGACGGCGACCTATTTGTTCATCTTGTGAACACGTCCGGTCCCCATGCCCAGCTCGATGTGCCGACACACGACGAAATCTTGCCGATCCTTCACGTCACAGTGCGAATCCGCCTCGACAAAAAACCGCAGATGATCACGAGGCAACCCGCCGGAAAACCACTCCCGTTCACGTGGAGCAAGGGCATTTGCAACCTCGCCATTTCTCAGATTGATGTTCATGAAATCATCCAAATCCGTCCCGCCAGCTAACAAGAGTTTTAGCAATCCGACGATTCCTGATGCGCTCAAGCAAGCCCGCTGGATCTGGCCGGGGCTGCAAAACCACGATTTGAACAACGGCTATGCGCTGTTTCGCAAGGCGTTCACTCTGGATGTGGTTCCGAAACGAGCCCGGCTTTCCATCACCGCCGATCAAGCGTATCGATTATATATCAACGGCACCTACGTGTGCAGCGGCCCGGCACGCGGCTTCCAGACCCATTGGCCGTATGATCAACTCGATGTGGCCCCACACCTCAAGGCAGGCCGTAATGTGATCGCCGTGCGAGCCTATCATCCGGGATGCGGGACGTTTTCGTATGTCTCTCACGACACCGCCGGAGTGCTCCTCGCCTTGGAGGTCGGAAAAGTCCGCTTGGTCACGGATCATTCGTGGAAGTGTCGCCGTCAGACCGGGGTGAACAAAAACACGGTCCCCTACAGCGCCCAGTTGGCATTTCAGGAGCATGTGGATCTGCGCGAAGAATTTCCGGATTGGTTCAAACCAAACTTCCGCGATGCGGACTGGGAACATCCTTATGACAGCCGCACGTGGAATGCGATGCCGTGGTATTCCTTGGAGTCACGGGGGATCCCGATGTTGAAGGAGGATGAGATCTTTTTTGGAAAGCTCATCGGGCGTGCCAGTGGTGCGGCGCACAGCGATGCCGCCTCTCCGCGCGATGTTTTCCTTCAACGGTATCATGATGGCCTGACCCACCAACCTGCTACGTCTACCGCTAAGGCATTGAGTTTTAATCCCGCCGGCGAGCGGCGCTGGGAAAGTGTCCTGATCGATTTTGGCCGCACCATCGTGGGCACGCAACTTCTCATCGCCAAAGGCGCAAAAGGCGGGGAGATCGTGGATATCACATTTTACGAAACCCTCGGGAAGGACACGCTCACGCCGGACGTTGATACCAAGTCGTTCTCCGCGCTTGCCATGGGGAACCGGGCTGTCCTGCGTGGCGGCACGAACGAGCACACGTTTTTTCATCCCATGGGTTTCCGCTACGCCGTGCTGACCGTGCGGGATTCGGAGGTTCCACTAAAGCTAGATTTTTCGGTTCGGAGAATGGCCTATCCACACACTCGCGAGGGGACATTTCAATCGTCGGATGCCACTCTCAATGCCATTTGGGAATCGTGTGCCTGGACCCAGGAATGCTGCAGCCTTGATGCGTATGTGGACACACCCTGGCGTGAGCAGGCCCAATGGTGGGGCGACGCGCGGGTGCAGGCATGGAACACCTTTCATTTCTGCAATGACGCCCGGCTTCTGCGGCGTGGTATCCATTGTATTGCGTCGCAGACCGTTCCGAATGGCCTCACTTACGCCCATGCGCCGACCAAAGCCCACTCGTGCATCCTGCCGGATTTCAGTCTCACTTGGATTCTCACACTCTGGGATCACTACTGGCAGACCGGTTCAACCGAGGCCTTTGAAACTCACGAGGCAACCGTCGGTGGTATTCTGAATTATTTCCGTGAAATGACCGATCCAAAAACCGGACTGATCCGTCATGACCCGCGGTACTGGCTCTTCCTCGATTGGACGACTTTGCACAAAGAGGGATGTCCCACCGTTTTGAGCCTCTGGTTGCTCGAAGCCCTGGACAAGGTCGTCCGACTACACACCGCAACTGGTCAGGCCGGGAAAGCCCAACCTCTGAAAACCTGGAGCGCCCACCTTCGAAAGTCTCTCCTGCGTCTTGTTGGTCGTGATGGCCTTTTGGCCGATGGCTATGACGCCAAGGGCAAAGTGGTGAAGCAGTCTTCGATCCACTCCCAGACACTGGCGTTGCTTACCAATCTGGCACCCGAACACGAAGCAGCAATGCTCGGGAAGCGCCTTCTTCCCTACATCCGAGGGGAAGAGACGTTTGAGGCCATGCCCACTTCCTATTGGGTCACCTATGTTCTTACGGAGTTGTCGAAACGTGGTTACGGAACGGACGTCGTGACCTTCATCAAAACACATTGGGCAAAAATGGCTGAGCATGGCACGACTTGGGAAACCTTTGAACCCGGACGCGGGAATGAGAGCTTTTCCCATGCCTGGTCGGCGCATCCACTGTACCACCTCATGCAGATCCTTGGTGGGATCCGTCAGACAGCACCCGGATGGGAAACGATTTCTTTTGACCCGACGTTCATCGGAGATTTCCTGGATTGCAGGATTCCCACCCCGCATGGTCCGATCCAATCTACATGGAAGCGTCAGGGAGAATCCCACGAGGTCGAACTATTTCTCCCCAAAGGCATCACCGCATCCCAACCTCAAAGAAAAAATTGAACCCATGAATACCATCACGGCAAAACAACTTTACGGCTGGTGCCGGATTCCTGCTTCGGAGTTGGAAGTCCATCCGGGCCGCAAAGTTCCATTCCGCATAGTTCCTGACCCGGCAGCGATGGGGGCGCTCATGGCCCTTGAGCTTGCGGACATCATCTCCGATTCCAATAAAAACAACCAACCCATTCGTGCCATCATTCCCTGCGGTCCGGCCTGTTGGTATCGGCCTTTTGCCGAGGTCGTGAACCGGGAGCGGATCAGCTTGCGCAACCTCACGGTCTTCCACATGGACGAGTGCCTTGACTGGCAGGGACGCGAACTGCCACGCAATCATCCCTACAGTTTTCGGGGATTCATGGAGCGCGAATTTTATGGTCCTATTGAGCCGGAATTGCTCACCCCGGAGGAAAACCGCTGGTGGCCGAACGCGACAAATTTTCAACAAATCGCCGATGAGATCGCGCGGGCGCCCATTGATATTACCTATGGCGGCTGGGGTCAGGACGGCCACATTGCTTACAATCAGGCCCGTCGACATCCCTTCAGTGCGCTCTCACTCGATGACCTTCGCAACTGTTCCGTGCGGGTGCAGGATAACAACCTGGACACCATCATCGCACTCGCTCAGCGCACGTTTGGCTGTGCTTATCAGTTTGTGCCGCCGATGAGTGTGACCCTTGGATTGAAGGAATGCCTTTCAGCAAAGAAGGTGCGCCTTTTCAGTGACACTGGATCATGGAAACAAACCGCCCTGCGCGTCGCCCTTTTCAGCGAACCTACGCCGGAGTATCCCATGACCTTATTGCAGGAACACCCGGATGCCCTCATCACAGCAACGCTCGAAACCGCCACCCACCCGGTGAGCGTTCACCCCGAATGGGATCTTGGGATTTCATGACAGATCACCTCATGCCAAAGAAATACGAAACCATGATCGGGACCGGCGGCATTGGCACGGGGACGTTTTTTGCGCTGAGCGGGAACCACACACTTGGGCGTGAGGAAAGCCGTGGCGGCAGGTTTCTTGAGCGCCGTGACTACTGCAAACTTCACATCATCAGTCACTACGTTCAGCGGTTGGTGGGCGGTGATTTTAAGACCCTGCCGATTGGCAAGGTCGGCGATGATGCAGCCGGGCACAGGCTGATGGAGGAAATGCAGGCAGAGGGCTTGGACGTTTCACTGACCACCATCCTGCCCGGCGAGCAGACACTGCATTGTCTTTGTTTGCTGTATCCCGACGGATCAGGCGGCAATCTCACAGTGACCGATTCCGCCAGTGGGCGGGTTACGGCGGATGATATCAAGATGGCCGTGCCATGGTTCGATAGGTATGCCACGCGCGGGATTGCTCTGGCAGTCCCCGAAGTTCCGATGGCCGCGAGTCTTGAACTGCTCGACATGGCCGGGAAGTTTGACTTCCTCAGGGCGGCCTCATTTTCCTCGGAGGAAATGGCAGCCGTGCGTGAATGCGGTCTGCTCTCGCAAGTGGAGTTGCTTGCAATCAATCTTGATGAGGCAGCGAGCCTTGCGGGAAGCAGCGGGGAGGGAGGTCCGCAGGAGATCATCAAAAGGATTGCCGACAGTCTGGGAGATAGGTTTCCGCACTTGAAACTTTCCATCACGGCCGGCGCAACCGGCAGTTGGACCGTCGATGGAGGAAAAGTCATTTTCATCGCGGCTCCGAACGTCCAAGTCCAGAGTGCCGCAGGAGCTGGCGATGCCCATTTCTCCGGCATCCTCGCAGGGCTTTCCACAGGGCTTTCCCTCGCGGAGGCCCACTGGATTGGCGTCCTCGCCGGGGCGATGTCGGTTACCAGTGCCCACACCATTCATCCCGACATTGACCGGCCTGCCTTGCGCGAATTTGCCGCGCGGCACGGACTCGAGCTGCCGGGAGCAGTCCGCGATTTTCTCAACTAAAGTAACAAAATGTCCGTCACCATGCGCATCCTCCAACAATTCGATGTTCGGAGGGAAAAAGAATTCCTTGAACTCGAACGCCACTTCGCCGCTCTTGAAAAGGCCCGCCTCGACCTTCCGCAAGGCAGGCGTATGAAGCCGATCTCGGGCGGTGAGCCGTGTAACACGCTCGTCTGGCAAGGCGAGTTCGCCACCCTGGATGCTGCGCACCAGGCACTGGCAGCCTTCTCGGCGGACGATGCCCACGAGGCGCTCTTTGCCAGGCAGTCGGAATTTTTCCAATCTGTCAAAATCGAGTTTTACGAAAATCTCGATTACTGAAGTCATGACCCGGGTTTTCGACATCCACACCCATGTCTTTCCGCATTATGCCGACCTTGCTGTGGAGGCGATGGATCGCAGCGGGATCGAGGCCTCGGTGGTGCTCGCATGGCACGATGGATTCGGTGAAGGATTAAAACGCCATCTTGATGCGTTCGCAAAATATCCCGGACGCTTTTTCACCTTCGGCAATGTTGACTTTCGCCGCATCAACGAGCCCGGCTTCGCTACCGCCGCGGCCGCCCAGATGGAGCGCGATGCGTCCGCAGGCATGTGCGGCCTGAAAGTTTACAAGGCTCTCGGCCTTGATTACCGAAGGCCTGACGGCCGCTTCTGGCGACCGAACGATCCCGAACTTGATCCGATCTGGGCGAAGGCCGGAGAACTCGGTCTCCCGGTGCTGATTCACAGCGCCGATCCGCCCTGTTTTTGGGAACCCGTCAATGAATTCAACTTCTGGAACGGCGTGCTCCACGGCGAGTATGCATGGTGGACATACTACAACAAAGGCCTGTCGTCCGCCAACGAGTTGCTCGGCGACCGTCTTGAAATGGTCGCGTGCCACCGCAATACCACGTTCATCTTCCCGCACTGCGCGGAAAAAGCAGACTCCCTTGATAGTGCCGCTGAGGATTTGGATGCCCATGCAAACATCGTCTATGACTTCTCTGCCCGGATCCCGGAACTCGCCCGGAGTGCCCGCAGGGCCGCCCACACCCGGGAATTTTTCGCAGCCTACGCAGACCGGATATTCTTCGGCACGGATGTGATCTATGACGATACCAACGTGCCAACCGGCCAACAGGCCCAGATCCTTTATCAGCCCGGCGAGGTCCCGCTCCGTGGAGCCGACCCCAGAGAACGCTACATTGAAACCACGGCGGCATTCAACCGCTCCAACATCGAGTGGATCACGTCGTCACACATCCAAACCACGCCGTTTTTCAAACGCAGCATAGCGCCTTTTGAAATTCATGGCCTCGGACTGCCGGACGATATCGCTGCCAAAATTCTTTACGATAATGCGGCCCGCCTCCTTGGGTTGTCAGCCGGCTGAACGAATCCGTGAAAATAAAAAATCCTGATGTTTCGGTTTAAACGGTTGACGAATAGTCCTCGAAACAGAACTCCAACTGTTCTTGGGGTTTTCGGTAGCCTCGAAGAACAGAGCGTTCGTACAGGATTGTGTCGAGGAGAAGCTCCTCCAAAAAACGGCTCCCTGATGAAGCCGGGCGACCTCGGGAAGCCGCGTGTGGCCAAGTTTTAGAAAGGTTACCGGGCCTCTCGCTATGAGCTATTACCGCGCATTGCAGAGATAATGATGGCGGGTCCCGTGCGTGTAATTTGTTGATTGAACACCCGCAACTCGAACTCAGCTGCCAATTCGGTATCCTCTTCTTTGTGGCCCTTTTCTGCGGCCAGGACGTTTTCAAGAGGAAACGGCGGGACGCACAAAGGCCAGTTCAGCGAGGCGATGCCGAATCGCTGGGCGAGCAGAGCCGCTGCAATAGATTCAGCCAGAGGCCACAAAAAGAACCGGAGTGGAGTCGGATTTGTTGGCGGGAGGCAAAAGACAGTGAGGGAACGCCCCCTCCACACCGCATATTCGCAGGCGTGATTGGCGTGCGCTTCGATCCTCTCGCGGATGAACGGGTGGAATGGCGCGAGAATCGAACCATCCACTGCCGGATGGATCGTGATGGCATAGGTGGTGGTGGAATTCATGGACACTGCGAGAGACACTACCACACAGAAAACGCCAAAAGCTGTCCTACCCCATAGAATGATAAATACTGTTCCGCTTGATCGCAAAATCAACCGCCACCAAGATCCCTCCATGCAAGCACTGATCAAAAGATTGAAAACTCTCTTCGTGAAAAAGCTCCCCTCGCAACGAATTTGGACCCGGTGGGTGAAATAGACCCATGAATGCGATGTGCGAGCGTGCCAACCTTTCTGAGTATGCCATCTGGGAGAGAACGGGGGAGATTTTTCGATATTACGGACTGGCCTTTGATCAGCTGCCATCTCGGTAAACTGAGAACAATCTAGGATGTGCAGCGCCATTATGTCTGTTGCACTCTTAAACCCGGCCACAAGGGAATCAATCTTCAGGAGGCTCCATCCTAACGTGATAACTTCCATTCAATTTCGGAGGGATTTTGTTGCCATTCTGCTGCCAAAAAGTCGCCAAAAACTGATCGGTTTCCTTGGATTTCTGTGGCCCTCCTTGTGACTGGCATGAAACCCATTTCATCCTCTGTTTATGAGATCTAACGAGCGTTTGCAGAGTGGCGACCCTAACGGGATTCGAACCTGTGAAGTCGTAAGCAAGGGGCTTTGAAGAACCCGAGGTTGCGCGTGACGCCTCTACACCTTCGCGATCCAACCTCGAATTTCAAGTGCATTCAGCCGAGCACGAACCGTGGAGACTTTACCTTCCTCCCAATCAAACGCGGTCGGAACGTTATCGGGATCACCTGCACCAGGGTCAATAAGATCGCGAAAGACACCGAATTTGGTGACGGTATCCTCGACAGAGTAAAGATGCGCGTGCGCCGTGGGCGCTCCATTCGTCCATTCCCAAACGACCTCCTTATTTTTTTCAGTCGCTATGAGGAGCTTCTTGACTGCCATGGCGATTTCTTTGTCCAGGCCATCCGTCTTCAAGGTTTTCAGCGTCGCTGCCACATCCTTGAGGGTATCTTCTGGACGCACACCCTTCAACGTTTCATCCAAGCCGACAGAGGACACCTGCTTGTGCCAATAATGGCGCTGGATGGTTTCGATCGTATCGCCCGACCAAGCAGATACTTTCATGATGGTGAT
>JBGSSC010000476.1:0-18348 GCA_041737265.1 Terrimicrobiaceae bacterium
CCTTCGTCACGAATCGCGTATACTCTCTTTTCGACGTCCATGCCACACGATCTCATCTCAGTGCCCTGTCCCTTCAGCCCTCGGCGCCTCCTTGCGATTGTTGCGGTCAGCCTGTGCCATGCGGCCTCCCATGTGCAAGCCGCGATCGACAACCCCGCCCCTCCACCCACCCCGGCCGCGCTCGCCCACGTGGCTTTGCGCACGACCGACATCGAGCGCACGCTGATTTTTTACCGCGATTACCTCGGGTTCACGGAGCGTTTCCGAACCGACCAAGTGCCGGGCAAGCCCAACGTTTACTACAAACGCGACCAGCCCCCCGTTCCACGTGAGGGCCGGCTCATGCTCGTGGATCTTCGCCTCGGCGAGCAGCACACGCTGGAACTGTTTGCCGGACGCGAACCCGGCCAGCCCGTTCTCCACCACCTCGCGTTGCGCATGAGCGATCTTGGTGCGACCCGCGACGCGCTGGAACGACACGGCGTCAAGGTTCCTCCCGCTCCTGCACCCAAGGCGTTTTTCGTGAACGATCCCTCCGGCCAGACCTTGGAGCTCGTTTCCCCACCCTCCCCTGCAAATGCCCGCCCGCCCGGCTCGCCGAAACCCTCCCTCCAAAGGATCCATTTCGTTGTCCTCCCGATCAAAGAGACCGAAGCGAGCGCGCCTTTTTATCAACAAGCCCTGGGCCTCGGCGAAGAATTCCTGGCCATTGGGCAGGATGGCAAACCAGCAGAGCAGGGCGAGGGTGCATCCCGTCAACTCCTGCTGTCCACGACAGAAACCGAGCCACAAGCCTGCCTGGGCGTTTTCGATCTCGAAACCTTCCACGCCCGACTGCAATCCGAGGCGGTTCGGCTCGGCCTCAATCCTCCGCCTGCGCTCGAACCCGGCCCGCACGGCGAACGTTTCTTCGAACTGCACGACCCTGATGGCTTTCGCCTGCGGTTCGTCGAGCTACCCGACTCGAAATCCGAGCGGTCCGGCAATCTCTAAAACAGCCCGGCGTCCCGCCACCGCTTTCGCACTATGAACGATTCCGCCCACGCCACTGCGACTGACCCGGTTCCCGCCCCGGCCTGCTCGATTTCTCACTACGCCGTCCGCGCGGCCGATGTGGACGCCTCGCTGGCCTTTTATCGCGACCACCTCGGACTATCCGAGGCGTTTCGCCTCAATCACGCCGACGGCTCGCTGATGCTCGTGGTGTTGCGCGTCGGTGAAGGGCAGTGGATCGAGATTTTTGACGGCAAACGCCTTGGCGGTTCCGGCCCGGTGCTTCATCAAGTCGCGTTTCGTGTAGCAGACGGCGAGGCCGCACGCCGGCGTCTCGCCGAGGCTGGTTTCTCCGTGCCCGAAACATGCCCGCGCGGACAAATGCGCAACGCCTATCTTCTCATTCCCGACTCCGTCGGACACACTGCGGAGCTCGTGCACTACCTGCCGGAAGGCTGGCCCTTGCGCGATGCTGCCGGGGTGCCCGCCGGGGCGAAAATCAACCGGATCACCTGCATACGGCTACGGGCAATCAACCCAACTGCCACGACACGCCTCTATCGCACCGCCATCGGAGCGCCGCCGGACTTGCTCGAACTCGACTACGCCTCCAAGGCGGAGAGCGAGGTGGTCATGGAAACGGACAACGGAGCGTGCCCCGCCAGCGCGCCCGAAAGTCGCGACCCTGATGGCTTGCGCATTCGCTTCGTGCCAGCCGGCCCGCTCAGGCGCGAAACTTCCGGCATCCGGGCGGTGAACTGAGCCCTCTCACCATGGGGAGAGCAGGCTGCGCGTTCTACCGGGACGAATCTTTCAACAAGAGGCTGAAAAGTCCGCCTTGCACCGAACGATTCTGGAACCCCGCCTGAGCCGAGGTATCGGTAAAATACCAGTCGGTAAAGGGCACGCGATGGGGGGTGTCGTTGAGCATGGCCCAGATGGGCTCGATCCAGCGCGCCCTGCGTTCGGGGTGACTTTCCAGCGCCGCGCACCAGAGCATCCAGTCGCTTTTGGTGTAAAGCGACCTGCTATCAAGGGGGATGCCATAGGGAAGAAAACGAGGTCCGTAGCTCTGGAGTTCGCGTTCAATCACGGAGGCCGTGAAGAGGCTGAAGCCCAGAAGCACGTCCCAGAGCCAATTGTATTTGAGGCTCCAGCTTCCCGGTTGATCGTAGGCGAGGCGAAAGTGGCCGACCTCGTCGCGGGCCAGCGCTTCCCATTCTCCGGCCATCCGGCGCGCGGTCTGCCAGGCGGACGCGGCCACGTCGGGACGTCCGGTCAGATCGCAAAGACGGGCATAAGCGGCCACTCCCACGGTGGCTTTGATCGCGAGATTCGCATTGTGCGCCAAGTGCCCGGCAAAGTCGTCGGTGCAAAGCTGCTCACCGGGATCAATGCCAACATCCACCAGGTAGCGGGCCCATTTTTCGATGAGGTCCCAATTTTCTTCTGCGAAGCCGGTGACGCCGGTGTAATGCGCGTCGGCCGCAAACATGATTAACATGTTGCCACATTCTTCGACCGGCATCTGGGCTTCCATCGGGTGCTCGCCCGAAGATTTGCCGTCGCGGCCATAGGATTGGCCGTTGGCCAGCGGGTAACGCCCGACATCATGCGGCGCGAAGCCGAAGGGCCAATCCGGCATGCGCGCATAACGCAGCACCGGGCGCATCATCCCTTTCACCAACTCGGGATTGGCGTGGAGAAAAAGAGGAATGGAGGGGTAACTCACATCGACCGTTCCCATACAGCCATTGGAGAAACATTCTTTGGAATAGAACTCAGGTTGCCCGTCAGCGTCCGCGACCAACTTGTGCGCCGCAATGGATTGCCGGTAGGCCAGGGCACACAGATCACGGTATTTGGCCCCGCCCGCGCGGTGGCACGCGGCATTCATCCGGAGATCGAAAGCGAGGCAACGTTCAAGGATCTGCGTATAATTGCGGGCAGAGGCCAGCAGCATGTCTTCAAAGCTCATCCCATTGCGCGCCCAATATCCGGGAACCCTCTGACCGAAGACTTCGATGGCCGCATTCAAATCGTCGTATGCGATCAGGCAATGCGCCCGCAATGGTTCCCCGGGAGCGGCTATGTTACAGAAGCGTGCCGCCAGCAGGTGCGCCTGCCTGGCCGGCTGCTGCAGGTCGGTCTCGGGCGGAAAGGGAACGCCCGCCTGATTCGCGCAGAAGAGATCCCACGGCTTCACCAAGCCCACGGCACGGAGCGCGGGTTGCTCAGGAGCCAAAAGGTGAACATGGCCCCACTCTATCCGGAGATCATCGCCCGACTGGGTGAGAATGGCTTGTTCCTTGGTGCCGGCGCGGACGGTTTTCAGCACGTTGGCAAAGGTGCAATGCCCGGTGATCACCTCTTGCCCGGGGAGGTTGCTGGCCAGCAAGGGGGAAGCGGCAAAGTCCAAAACCACCTCATGCGCTGCCCCGTCCGTGCTGGCCACCTCAAAATCAACCCAGGCAACAGGGCGGGAGAGAAGGTCGAGGTCATCCAGCAGCAGCGGATTAAAAAAACGAACCCGGAGAGCGACGCCGAGTTGCGCAAAGGTGTAAGTCGTCACGGTAGGATCAACAGTCACCGAGGTCTGCGTGAGCAGGTTTTGGGTCGGTTGCAGTCCGCAGAACATCAGCCGCTTCCCATCGACGGAGAGTGCGCCCAAGAGCGGATGTTCCGTTCCCGTCCAGTGGCGGGTGTGATCCGTATTAAGGCGGTCGGAGCAGTTCCAGACACTAAAGTATGGATCGATCGTGATGAGAGGAATCGCGGGCCAGCGGCAAGGAGAGGAGGACATAGGAGAGGAAGCATAATAATACTGATAACCTCCGGATGGCAGAAAGAAAACGTGTCCATGTGCCAGCCGCTCGTCGGGAGCCGCTCCGAAAACTGGCGTCACCTCGATCACATACCCACCAAAGTGATGCCATCAGTTTCAGTTATGAGGCTCGGAGATCGGGCCATGTTCAAAGTTGAAATTCTTGAGTGCGGTGCTTTGGTCTTCCTGTCACCCTTAAACCCCTCACCGAAAAACTCCCGGAGTCGATCATGTCAGCAGTTCTTACTCTACACAAAAAATTTACCCTGTCCCCGGTCGACCCCCGCCTTTTCGGCGGGTTTATCGAGCACCTCGGTCGCGCCGTTTACGAGGGAATCTATGAGCCGGGGCACCCTTGCGCCGATCCCGATGGTTTGCGTCAGGATGTCATCGCCTTGGTGCGCGAACTGGATACCCCTGTCACTCGCTATCCGGGCGGAAACTTCGTCTCCGGCTACAACTGGGAAGACGGCGTCGGCCCGCTCGAAAACCGCCCGGCCAAGCTTGATCTGGCATGGAAGGCCCTTGAGCCAAACACCTTCGGAACAAACGAGTTTATGCAATGGTGCCGGCTGACCGGGACCGAACCTTTGCTGGCGGTGAATCTCGGCACCCGGGGTCTCGATGAGGCGCGCAACCTCGTCGAATACTGCAACCATCCCGGCGGCACTTATTACAGCAATCTCCGTCGCCAGCATGGCCACGAAAAACCCCACATGGTCAAAACCTGGTGCCTCGGCAACGAGATGGACGGCGCGGCGTGGCAGATCGGCCACAAAACCGCCCTTGAATACGGACGCGTCGCCGCCGAAACGGCCAAAGTGATGAAGCTGATCGACCCTTCGATCGAGTTGGTGGTGTGCGGTTCCAGCGGCTCGCGCATGCCCACCTTCGGCACATGGGAAGACACCGTTTTGGAGCTGACCTACGATCAGGTCGATTACATCTCCATCCACCAATATTACGGCAATCCCCTTGATGAAACTCGGGGCTACCTCTCCCTCTCCGATGAGATGGATCACTTCATAAAGTCCGTGGTCGCGGTTTGCGATGCCGTCGGCACGCGCAAGCGAAGCAGCAAGAAAATCATGCTCTCGTTCGACGAGTGGAATGTCTGGTTCCATTCCCACGGAGAGGAGAAGAAATCGCCCGAGTGGAGCGTCGCCAGCCCCTTGCTTCAGGATATCTATACAATGGAAGACGCCCTCCTCGTCGGCTCCCTGTTGATTACGCTCTTAAACAACGCCGACCGCGTTAAAATCGCCTGTATCGCCCAGACGGTAAACGTGATTGCGCCGATCATGACGCGCAAGGGTGGCGGGGCATGGAAACAAACCATTTTTTACCCCTTCCAGCTCACCTCGCGCCATGGGCGCGGTCAGGTGCTGCGTCAGGTGCTGGAGAGTCCGGTTTATGATGCCGAGTTCCATCTGACGGAACCCAAGGCCGGAGCCACCTTGCTAAAAAACATCCCGATTTTGACCAGCGCCTCGGTGTATAACTCTGAGCGCTCCGAAGTCGTTATCTTTGCAGTAAATCGTGATTTGTCCGCCCCCCTGGCTTTGAAGATCGATCTGCAAGGTTTCGAGCCCCAGTCCGTCGTCGAATGGATCACCCTGCACCACGACGACCTCAAAGCGGTGAACACCGAGTTCGCCGAGCCCATAAAACCGTTCGCAGCCGATGGGGCTGTTCTCAACGGCACGTGCGTTTCCGCCAGTCTTCCAGCTGCGTCTTGGAATATGCTGCGGGTGAGCGTTCGTTAGATCCGCCCAGCGGTTTATCAGGCACCCTGAAATGCACCCGCCTTCGTCCCTGCCCTCGTCTCGACCCGTGCGCGGACCGGCTCGGGCGCGCCCTTTCCCACCGCCCCGGGCGCAGGGGTACGAGAATGCCCGGAAGCCCGCCACAGCGGAAATCGAAATAGCCGCATGAAAACCGTCGCCGGAAACCGTTTCACCCTTCTGCTGGTTCGAAAACAGGGTCCACCCCACAATTCGTCGGCTTTCTATATCGGCGCTCACAACCCAGGCTATGGGACCAAGCCCCGTTGGAGCTCAACTTCGTGCCATTCATGTTTGACCCCATATTCGCTTCGTCGTCTGATGGAGTGGTAGAGGCCCGGAAATTAGGCGCGGCTTAACGGTTAAATGAATTCCGAGTTGAGGAAGCGAATTCGACCTGCGACGATTAATAAATGAAACCGCCCTCCGTTTCAAACAAACTCCCCGCAGTTCACTTTGCGGCCGCAGCCTTCGCTTGGCGGTTTGCTGTTCGGGCTTTTTACCGCAACCTTGGGTGGAGAGCCAACAGCATGAACCCGCGCTTTTCGCATCGCGGCAGCCCTCTTCAGGCATCCGCGGCTTTTACCATGATCGAACTACTCGTGGTTACCGCCGTGTTATCCGTTCTTGCGATCACTGTTGTGCCCTCCATCGGCGGCGCGCTCGACCGGGCCAAGCAAACCGCCGGTGTATCGAACTTACGCCAGATCGGAACTGGCTTCATGGCTTATGCGGCAGACTCTGACGGCAAATTTCCTCATTGTTACGATTCGTCAACCGGGCAGACTTATGCGCATTTTTTGAGCGACTATCTCCCCCAAAATTTGAAAGAGGCCCGTCGTAATCTTTTTGTGAGCCCTGCTGCAGAGAAGGAGATTGCTTCGGGAGCCTACACTGTTGCCATTACCTACTCCGCCCATCCGACCATCTGCCAAGAAAAAGCCGCTGGGGCAGATCAACGTATCCCGCTTGTCTCCATCTCGCGTCCCTCCCAGGTCATTTTGCTCGCCGATGCTCCCCAAGTGCCGTGGAACAACAACCAATCCACTGCCAGTTTCTGGAACCCATGGCCGGATCAAGGAAGCAATCCCAATGAACTCATCCCGATCGGCCCCGACACCGACACCGACGATGGCCAAGGCTGGTTCCGTTACCGCCACGGGGGAACCATGCAGGCGCTGATGGCCGATGGCCATGTCCAGACGTTCAAAAAAGGCTCGGTCACTTACGCGAATATCCTCTACTAATAGGCCATTTAACCATTAAACCCCAAATCACTAGACTTTGAGCTCAGAAACTTGAAAGGATTCACAAGTTCTCAGAGGGACAACCCCTCCCCTTCCCAACAAAACACCAACAAACAAATACAGCCATGAAAAACACCCTCCTCTCAATCGCGATAATTGCCACCCTCTGCTCCTTGATGCCGTCAACGTCGTCGGCACAAGTGCTGATCAAAGACTTTCAGGGCTTCGGTCCAACCTACAGCTTCGACTTCGATTACCTTTCCTGGACAGGCCAAATCACGAACACCGCCTCCGGCATCGAAGTCGGCGGCACCGCCGACACGTTTGGCGGGGCCGGGGGGAACACTTTCGCCACGCTCGATTTGACCGGTTATACCGACCTGGAAGTTTCGGCTAAATTGGTTCCCGGAAACCTAGCCACCGCGTTCAATGTTGTCCTCCAGAGCGCACCGGGAGTTTCCTCTGTCTATCAGTTCAGCACGTCGGGGCTTAGCTCTGGATACCAATCCGTCAGCGTGAGCTTGGCCACACCCTTTCTCACAAATGGTGGCGGAGCCGACCTCACTGCCATCAACGTTTACCAAATCCAAGGAAATTTCGTAGGACCAGACGCCTTGGGCCTAGGCTTCGCCACCGTTACCGCCGTCCCCGAACCCACGACAGGGGTGCTTCTCCTTGCCGGGGTTGGTTTCCTTGTCGCACTTCGACGTAACTATCGCCTGAAACTTCAGGACTAGTCTTTGTGTGGGGAGGGAGTGCGGCCGCACTCGTTTTTCGGGTGCGGTCGACTTTCTTTTCCCACAAAGCCGGAACTCAGGGTGTCCAGACGCGCATTTTTGCCCGATGGAGTCATCGGGGGCTGCAAAATGGGCTTTCAGTTTAACACTTAAATCGAAAGCAAGTTGAGGAAGAGCACGAACCGGCAATAAAATCCTAATGATGGTTCCCCCGCTTTCAACGATTCTCCCCGTGCCTTTCCTCTTGCGAAACCTTGCCTTTGGTGCGGTCGCGGTCGTGCTGATTGACCCGGCGGTTTGCGGGGAAGCCGTGGAGAAGCCGTCGCCGTTCGCGCAGGTGCAAGTGGATGAGAGCGGGTGGGCTTTCGTGAAAGAGGGTCGGAGAATGGCAAGCCTTGGAGTGAGTTTGATCCAGCCCAAAGAGGTCGCACCCAGAGATCCCGCCAAGGCCTTCAACGCGCTTCAGGCGCATGGAGACGACCGAACAGCCTGGGCGGCGTCAACCGCAGAGCGACTCAGGGGATGGGGATTCAATTCCGTGGGAGCATGGAGCGACGAGGCGGTGAACCGCTCGGGCCTGCCCTATACTTTGGTTCTTTGGCTTGGTGGACACAGCGGACACGGGCAGCGGGACGACATGCGACTGGTGGACGTCTTCGATCCCGCCTACGCCGTGCGGGTCGCGGAACAGGCGAAAAACGAAGTTGCCCCGCATGCCGACGACACCAACCTGCTCGGGTTTTTCATCAACAACGAACTCCCGTTTTACGGCGAATTCGGGTGGCCAACCGACCCGGACAAATCACTTTGGGACCGCTACATGGCCCTGCCAGCCGACGCGCCCGGACGCGCCGAGGCCGCGGCATTTTTCCAGGCCTACTACGGGACCCCCGACAAGGCACGGGAGGATTGGGAAATTGCTTCCTTCGACCAGTTGACGTCCGGGCCGCCGCCGACCCCGCGATCCGGACTCGGGTCGCGGCGCTTCAAACACGAATGGGCCGGTCACGTGGCCGATCGTTATTTCGCAATCTGCTCGGCCGAAGTCCACCGTCACGCCCCGCACCACCTCATTCTCGGCTCGCGCCACGCCGGACGCCCGCCGGCCGCCGTGGTTCGTGCCGAGGCGAAATATGCAGATGTCATCAGCATCAACCACTACAGCCGGAGCGGCCCCCCCGACTTGGATCTCCTCCGCAATCTTCACGCGCTCACGGGACGTCCGATCCTCATCACCGAGTTTTCATGGCGAGCCCAGGAAAACCGCTCAGGCAACTCGAATGCCAAGGGCGCGGAAGTCACGGTCCCCACGCAGGCCGACCGGGCGCGTGCCTACCGGACTTATATCTCCGAATGGATGCGCGAGCCCTACGCCCTCGGTGCGCACTGGTTTCAATACCACGACCAACCGTCCGATGGACGTGCGTTTGACGGGGAAAATTCCAACTACGGAATTGTGGATATCACCGATCGACCCTACGAAGAACTGGTCGCGGCGATGAGTGAAGCCAACCGTGACGCGAATAACTCCCTCGACTCACGGAGCTTTCCGCCCGGCGGCTACCGCTTCGATTCCGAATCCTGGGGTGAGCTTCTGCCAATCCGCCTCGCGACCGGCGACCTCGATGCTGCGCTCGCGATCGACCTCTCAACGGCGAGTTCATCCGTGCGGGCCGACGCAGGAAATTCGGGAACCGCGACAGCCTCCGAATTCGGGCTCAAGGTGGCCTATCAAACCGGACCGGGTTGGGGCCTGCATGCCGACGTCATGTTGCCAGAATTCCCGGCGGCAGGCGCACGGTGCGCAGTCCTCAAGGTGCGTGGCACCAAGGGGCACCGCTACCGCGTGTTCCTGAGCGAGTCCGGTGACGGTCCTCCCGGCCTCCAAACCTATTCTGGACGTGGTGGAGCCGACGGGGAATCCTTCGAGTTCACACCCTTCGTGGCAACGGGTGAGGTCGAGGAGATCCGCCTACCGCTCGAAGACGCCTCGATCCGCCAGTATTGGGGCAACCAACGCGGGGACCGCAAAGTCGCCACCGGCGGGCTCGGCACGTTTTCCCTCTTTGTTTTTCCAGGACAAGGCTCCGGCGAAATGTCCGTGGAGTCCTTGGATTTTGCACCTTGATTCCCACCACATCCAAACCCAAACTTAAACCCAAATCAGACTAATACCATGAACCCCCTGTCCGCCATCATCACACTCATTGCCATCACAACCTGCGTATCTGTGCGCGCGTCGTCATGGGACTTTAAGGAAACCACCGCCCTCGCCGATTGGACCACGCTGGGCCGCGTCCAGCAGTCCGAAGATGGCATAGTAATTGGCCCTTCCGACGGCCCTGATGCAATCAGCGGAATCAAGTCCAGCGAACCTGCCGACCCTTCCTCACGCTTCACGGTGAAACTCGGCATCGACGCGCTGGCGGTCGCTGTTCCCGCGCCGGACAATGCTGAAAACGAGAACGATATCCGCATCAACATTGTGCTCAACCCCACATCAAGCCCTTCGTGGGAAAGCGCAGACGCCGTGATCGCCGTCGTTCTCTTCTTCAACTCACGCAACAGCAGCCTCTATGCCGGAATTTACGGGAAGGGTGAAGGCCTTCCAAATCAAGGCGCAGAACCCATCACGGATGGCGCGTTTCTCGGCGAAGGCACCGGCTCCGGCAATATCGACATCGAAATTGCCGTCGATGAAAGGGACATCAGCGTGCAGTTCCTCCGGAACGGACAAGTTCTTAAAACCCTCGAAGCTCCCCTGAGCGAAAATCTGCGCGGCCTCCTCACAACTCCGCTTTACACCGTCATCTACCAACAAAACATCCGGGAAGGCTCCGGATCGTTCATCCTGCAGAACGTTTCGAGGGAGTAGCTTTCTTTGCCACTGTGGTGGTGCCGTCCCGCCAAATGCCTTCGATCTGCACCAAGCGGGGGCGTTCCATTAAGCCTGATTGGCGAAAGGCAATCTGCCCGACGACCAGTTCGACTGCGGCGGCTCCCACGGCGTCGGAAACTTGATCAATACCAGAACACTCGAGCCCATCGTCGCGGGGAAAGAGGTCGAGCGACGCGAAGCCCACATCGCGAGGAACCCGAAAGCCCAGATTCCGAATGCCGTCGAGGAGCGGATTCGTGTGTCCAATGACACAGTCCGGACGGTGCTGCTTAACCCACGCCCCCAGAGTCTGCTGGGTAAAAATTTTCTGGGCCGGGCCAAGCAGTGGCGGGATCCTGCGTTCGCGGGGCAAGGCGTGGTGGTGGCCAAGATAGGCCGAGAGCCAATTCGTTTCGGCATTTGCATCGTCCTGGCTACTGAGAACAAGGCCGATACGGCGATACCCAAGCCGCTCAATGTTGGACAGCGCCACCAGCATCGAGTGGTGTTGGTTGCTGCAGGCCCGACAATACTGCGGAGTCCACGCTGTGTAGCCGACCACCGCCACACCCAAACCTGCGAATTCCTCGCGCAGCGGCCATGTGGCCGCTGAAGGGGTGGTAAAGATCGCTCCGGGAATTCCCTGCGCGCGGAGAATGGCGCGCATCCGCCCGGCGGTCATTCCTGGTTCGCGCGCCCAAAATGGCTCGATCTTGAACCCAAGTTCCGCCGCGCGTTGCCGGGCTCCGCGCAAAAATTCCGAATGCGTGTGAAGATGGTTGTAGCCATCCTTGCTCGGAAAATCGTGAACGTAGGCGATGATTGCATGAAACGGCGCATCCTTGCGGGTGCGCAGAAATTGCATGAGTTGGGAAAAGCGCGGATCGGGGCGATACCCGAGCCGCTCGGCAGCCTCTTTCACCCGGCGGGTCGTTTCGGACGAAATCCCCGGCTTGCCCCTCAACGCCATTGATACGGTGGCAGTCGTTGCTCCGACTTCTTTGGCAATTTGGGCGAGAGTAACGGGGGCGGGCATATAGACTTCTGCTGACTAACTCCTAAGTGATCTCAGTCGTGCGGGCAAGCTGTGCGTAGGTGAGGCCTTTGAAAACTTGGGCTTAACCCTGGCACCTTGCCCCTCGACAGACGCACTCCCGTCCGCTACGCCCTGCTTGCGGCCCAATCTCGGTTTAACATTTAAACAGAACTCCCCTTGTTGCGCTTGGCGTGGAGACGGCAAGATCTGCCAGTGTTGGATCCCCGCCCAGTGAATTTTGGTGCCCCTTTTGCTTGGGGCGCAGCCACCTCGCCCTATCAGATCGAGGGAAAGGAAGGGCGGGGTCCGTCGGTTTGGGACGCCTTCTGCGAAATTCCGGGAAAAGTTTTTGCCGGTCACAACGGGTCTGTTGCCTGCGATCACTTCACCCGCGCGCGCGAGGATGTCGGACATTTTCGGTCCGCCGGGTGGAATGCCTACCGGTTCGGAATTTCGTGGTCGCGGGTTTGTCCCGATGGATCGACAGTTGCCGATCCTCGCGGGCTTGATTACTACGACCGGCTGGTGGATGCCCTCCTTGAAGCGGGCATCGAACCTTGGATCACAGTTTATCATTGGGATATGCCGATGGAGATGCACCGGCGCGGCGGGTGGCTCAACAGGGATTGCGCACACTGGATGGCAGACCTCGCCGCTGTCCTGGCCGAGAGATTGGCCGGACGGGTGCGAAAATGGTTCACGATGAACGAGCCGCAATGCTTCATCGGGCTCGGTTATTTTCGCGGAGTCCATGCGCCGGGGTATTCTCTTGATCTTGGCTCCGTGCTTACCGCCGGCCACCATGCCCTCCTCGGGCACGGAATGACGGTTTTAGCCCTGCGGGCAGCGGACTCAGAGAGTCACGTGGGATGGGCTCCAAGCGGCGTTATTGCTGTGCCGGCCACGCCAGACCCCGCAGATGTGGAAGCAGCTCGCGCGGCTTGTTTTGACATGGGCGCCAACAACCCTCTCGGGCGAAACGAACCCAATCCCCTCTGGGCCAACACGTGGTGGTCGGACCCCGTCTTCCTCGGACACTACCCGGAAGATGCTCTCCATCGGTTCGGAGCGGCGGTTCCCGCCATCAAAACCAACGACATGGAAACCATCCACCAACCGCTCGATTTCAATGGGGTGATCATTTACACGGGCTCCGTCGTGCGGGCCGGGCGACATGGCCCCGAAGTCGTTCCGATGCCAGAAGGATTCCCCGCCTCCTCGCTGGGCTGGCCGGTTCTGCCTCAATCAATGTATTGGGGACCCAAGTTCCTTTCGGAAAGGTATCCGTGCCCGATTGTCATCGCGGAAAACGGCGTCGCCCTGCGCGAATGGCCGGACGTCTGCGGCGAGGTGAACGACAGCGCACGCATCGATTTTCTTCATCGCTATCTGGCCGAATTCGCAAAATGGCGGTCCGAAGGAGGCGACGCGCGCGGCTATTTCCACTGGTCGGCAATGGACAATTTTGAGTGGTCCGAGGGCTACAAGGACCGCTTCGGCCTCATCCATGTGGATTTTCAAACCCAAAAACGCACCCTCAAACAATCAGCGCACTGGTTTGCGGACGTGATCCGCGAAAATGGCGCGCGCTTTTTCAAGACCCTATGAAACCTCCCTCAGAAACCCTTGGTGCGGGGACCGTTCTATCCGCCGCCGATTCCTTCGTCACGATCAACCACAGCGAAAATATTGCCCCCTTCCTGATCAATGTGGTCAGCGCTGGCAGCGGTTGGATATTTGCAGGCAGCAACGCCTCGCTTACGGCCGGTCGGGTCTCTCCAGCCCGAGCCCTCTTTCCCTACCGCAACGCGGATCAAATCCTCGGCTCCAGAGAGGGCGGTGGACTTTATGCCGCCATCGTTTGCAACGGCCAGTTGTGGGAACCCTATGCGGGGCGGGCCGGGGAAAACATCTCGCGAACTCTGCGCAAACACGTCACGGGAGGCTCGCTCGTTTTTGAGGAAGAACACTCGCAGCTCGGGTTGCGGTTTGGTTGGGAGATTGCCTTCAGCGAACGCCTCGGCCTCCTCAAGCGGACGTGGATCGAAAACCTGCGCTCCGAGGAGGTTGCCCCGCGTGTCCTGGAAGGCTGGCGGCACATTTTGCCTCCCGGGCTTCCCGAGGGCCTCTACGCCAGCATGAGCTACCTCGCACGTGCCTATATGCGGCACGAGATTACGCCCGGCGGCGCGCTGATCTACTCGCTCAATGTCGGGGTTTCCGACCGCGCCGAGCCTTGTGAGTCCCTGCGGTATGCCTGCGCGGCCTCCGTCGGTTTGGAAGAATTCTCGCCGCATGTGCTGCCGAGTGAACGCCAACTCGGCGCGTTTTGTGGAGGCCATCCGCTGCACCAAGAACGCGAGGCCCGCGGCTGCCCGGGCGCGCATCTCCTCGCCTTTTCTCCGGTCCTCCCGGCAGGGGGCCGGCTCGAGTGGTGGTCGGTGCTCGACACCTGGCTCGACCACTCACGGCTGGCCGAGCGGGTCGCCATGACGGAATCCGGCGAATTGACGCCGAAATTCCTGCGGAATGAATATGACGCATCGTTGCGGGCGCTGGAAAAAGTGTTGGTCGCAGTTGACGGATGGCAGGTCTCCGGCGACCCGACCCTGCCTGCTCACCACGCGGCCAACGCACTCTTCAACGCGATGCGGGGAGGGCTTCCCGAGGACAGCATCGCTGTCCCGTCCGGCGACTTCCCGCTCTATTTGGCCGCACGGAACCGCCCTATCCTCGCGCAAGCTCGCGCCGGATTTCCGGACGTCATCCAGGCATGGGACCTCTTTGCCTTGCGCCAGGCGGGGGATGCCTGTGGCGATCCCGACCTTGCGAGAGCCTGTCGTGAGTATTTGCCGCTCAGCTTCGGGCGCCGCCACGGGGATCCGAGCCGTCCATGGAACAAATTTTCGATTGAAATCACCGACTCCAATGGTAACGCGCTAAAAAATTTTCAGGGGAACTGGCGCGACATTTTTCAGAACTGGGAAGCCTTGGCCGTTTCGTATCCGGCCCTCTTGCCGTCGATGGTGGCCCTCTTTGTCAACGCATCGACGGCCGATGGCTTCAACCCATACAGGATTGAGCGCAAGGGCGTGGACTGGGAAACCCCCGATCCGGAAGACCCATGGAGCAATATCGGGTATTGGGGTGACCACCAAATTGTCTATCTCACACGCCTCCTTGAGGCCCAGCAAGCCGCCTACCCCGGAGAATTGTCTCGCGGGCTCGACGAGGGCTTTTGCGTCTTCGTGGATGTTCCCTATCGAATCCGGCCCTTCGTCGAGCGCCTTCGCGACCCGCGCGCATCGATCCGTTTCGATTTGAAGGCACATGAGCAGCTTCTGCGAATGACTGGAGAAATCGGGAGCGACGGAAAGTTACTCCGCAATGCCGATGGGGAAATCATCAGAGCAACTCTGGCCGAAAAACTCCTCATTCCTGTGTTGGCAAAAATGGGAAATTTGGTGCCGGAGGGCGGAATCTGGTTGAATACCCAGCGCCCCGAATGGAACGACGCCAACAACGCCCTCGCCGGCTGGGGCCTGTCGGTGGTAACCACGGCACAACTCTATCGCCACCTCCACGTGCTGCTCAGCCTCTTTTCCAAAGGCTCCCACGTTCATCTCAGTCAATCCACCGCAGAACTCCTCGCCTCCATCGGACTCTGCGTCTCCGAGTTTCTCCGCGAGCCGGCGGGCGAGCCCGACCGACCGAGTACCCGCATGCGCTTCATGAGACGGGCTGGTGAGGCCCTCGACGCGCATTGGCGGATGGCCTATTGCGGCGGTCTGGGTTCTCCCCGTGCGGTTGCATGCGCCGAAATTTGCAAAACTCTCGAGGCTTTTTGCGCCGTGCTGTCCGAAACCCTGCGGGCCAATCGCCGCCCGGACGGTCTTTATCACAGCTACAACCTGCTGGGAGTGGAGACCGGGAGAGCCGTCGTTCGCAACCTCGATCTCATGCTGGAAGGCCAAGTCGCCGTGCTGGCATCCAACTTTCTCTCCGCCGAGGAATCCGCTCAATTGCTGACCACACTGCGTGCGTCGGAACTCTTCCGCGAAGACCAAAACAGCTACATCCTCTACCCCGACCGCAAACTCCCACCCATCCTCGAACGCAACACCCTCGCGGCCGAAAATATCGGCCTCTTTGTTGATCTGGCCGGCGCTGGAGATCAGTCGCTCGCCATCCGTGGTCGAAACGGGTGCTGGCATTTCGCTCCCGATTTGCGCAACCCGGGGGAGCTTTCCCAGCGCCTCGATGAGCTTGCCGGAGACCCGCACTGGAATTCAGCCGTCGCCCGTGACCGGGAAATCATCCTCGCCTCATGGGAGAAGGTTTTTTCCCATTCGTCCTTCACCGGGCGCAGCGGCGGGATGTTCGCATTTGAGGGACTCGGGTCAATCTACTGGCACATGGTGGCCAAGCTCCTCCTCGCGGTGGGCGAGATCGCACGGGGGTGCCCGGATGGGTCCGAAACCACCCGCACCCTCGCGCGCTCCTACTCGGAAATTCGCGACGGTCTCGGCTTCAGAAAATCTCCCGAGGATTTCGGCGCTTTCCCCTGCGACCCCTACTCACACACGCCCGCCCACGAGGGCGCGCAACAGCCCGGAATGACCGGCCAAGTCAAAGAAGAGATCCTTTCCAGGCAGCTTGAGCTCGGCGTCCGACTCGAAAGCGGCGTCTATTCCTTCCTCCCGAGACTCCTGTCCGAATCTGAGTTTGACGGACAGGGCGGAGATCTCCCGGTCAGCGCACGCGGCGGGACTGAAAGACTCGCTATTCCACCCTTCACCGTCGCATTCACCGTTTGCGGAGTGCCCGTTTTCTACACCTTAGGCAGCTCGACATCGATCACCGTGACCCCGGCCGACGGGCGCACACCACGGAAGTCGAAGACTCCCTCCTTGACGCCGGAAGAAAGCGCTTCGCTCCTCCGGCGGGATGGACGCATCAAAGGAATCTCCGTCGAAGTCCAAGCCGCAAGCCTTCTCCTGTAAAAATGAACGCCCCCATTCCCTCCACATTCGCCCGACTCAGTTTTCGCGAAAAACTCGCCTACGGGGCCGGAGACACGGCCAGTAATTTCGTCTGGGGGACGCTCATGACGTTTCTCACCTACTTTTACACCGACATCTACGGCCTGCCCGCCGCCGCGGTGGCCTCTCTCTTTCTCTTCACGCGCGTCCTCGATGGAATCAGCGATCTCGCTGCGGGCGCCCTCGCCGACCGCACGCAGACCCGGTGGGGAAAATTCCGTCCCTATCTGCTTTGGATGTGCGTTCCCTTGGCCGTGACCTTTGTTCTTACCTTCACAACACCACCTTGGGAGGGCACCGCAAAAATCGCCTACGCGTGGATTACCTACAACCTGGTGATGCTTGCCTACACCGCAATCAATATCCCGTATTCCGCCCTCTCGGGTGTCATGACCGGGGATCCGATCGACCGGACAAAACTGAATTCCTACCGCATGACCCTCGCGCAGGTTGGAGGCCTCACGGTCAATGCCACCACCCTTCCGCTCATTGCCTTCCTTGGAGCAGGAAATGACCGCCTGGGATATTTCTTCACCGCATGTTTGTTCGGAGTGGCCATTGTGGGACTGTTTTTATTCTCGTTTGCGGGCACGCGTGAACGGATCACTCCGCCGCCAACCCAGTCGGGCGCTCTGCGCGACGACCTTCGCATGTTGGTCCGCAACCTGCCGTGGCTCATCCTCTTTCTGATAGGTATCATCAATATGATTTTCCTCATCGTGCGGGGAAGCGTCACCATCCACTACTTCAAATATGTTCTGGATCTCGCGGGAGCCAACCCGGACTTCCTCCTGCCGGGAGGATTGCACCTCCACAAAATCTCGACCTTGCTTGTGGTGGGTAACCTCTTTTTTATCGTCGGTGCGGTCGTCACCTCGCGAGTTGTGCTCCTCACCGGAAAACGGATGGCTTTCGCCGGAACATTCCTTGTCTCCGCTCTGGCGGCGGCTCCGCTTTACTGGTGCGGCTCCGGGCAGCTTGGCCTGGTTGTGGCCCTGATCGTTGTCGGCTCGGTCGCGGGAGGGATCAACGCCACCCTGTTTTGGACCATGATCGCCGATACCGCCGACTTTGCCGAAACCCACCTCGGCCGCCGTTCGACCGGTATCATCTTCTCCGCGACCACCTGCGCACAAAAACTCGGCATGGGACTCGGTGGTGCCATCGTTGGTGTCGCCCTGACCATGGTCGGTTACTCGGCCAATACCACTCAATCGCCGACCTCCCTTGCGGGCCTCGCGTCGTTGGTCAGTTGGATTCCTGCTTTAGGCTTTCTTGTCTGCGGCGCGATCGTTTTCTTTTACCCTCTCGGCAAGCGTGAGGCGAATCCTCAAGGGAGCGACTCACCTTGATACTTCCCTCTTCACTTGCTCACAGCGGATCCCGTCAGTCGGCGAACCCTGCTTAACGCTTTGTGATGGATCATATTTTTCGGGTTCTTGTATGCGCAGGAGGCACTGAGGCTCGCTCCTACGGACAGCCGCTTTAACAATTAAATTGGCAATTCGTTGATCCCACTCCGCCTGTGACCAATATCGCCCGCGGATAAAGCCGCCATTTTATCGTTATGAAACTAACCGTTCCCTTAGCCTTGCGCGTTGCGCTCATTACCTCGCTCCTCCTCACGAGCCGGGCCACTGCGGCCGTTTCCGACGCGAACTTCACGGAATCGGTGTATTACTCCAACAGCATATCGAACTTCTTCGGCACCGGCATGGCCTGGGCTCCGGATGGGTCGGGACGGCTGTTTGTTATTCGCAAGGGCGGCTTCGGCGGGACGGGAACCGGCGAAGTGCGCATCATTCAA
>JBGSSC010000480.1:0-2602 GCA_041737265.1 Terrimicrobiaceae bacterium
TCGTCTGGTTTGAGGTGATGCTCATCAGTTCCTTTGTTCTGATGACTCTCGGGGGTCGGCAGCCTCAAATGGAAGGGGCCGTCAAGTATGTGGCGCTCAACCTGATTTCCTCGAGCCTCTTCCTTGCGGCTTGCGGAATCCTCTATGCGAAAGTCGGAACCCTGAACCTGGCGGACCTCGCGGTGCGGGCGGACGAAGTGAAGGATCCCCAGTTGCTGACCATCACCGCGATGTTGTTTTTGGTTGCCTTCGGCCTCAAGGCGGGAATTTTTCCCCTCTTTTTCTGGCTGCCGGCGTCCTATCACACTCCTCCTGTTGCAATCTCCGCGGTCTTTGCCGGACTGCTGACAAAAGTCGGGGTTTATTCGCTGATTCGTGTGTTCACGCTGGTCTTTGACGGCGACGTCCTCTTCACGCACGGGCTCCTGCTGGGAATCGCGGGATTAACGATGCTTACCGGAGTGCTGGGCGCCATGGTGCAATTCGATTTCCGGAGGCTGCTTTCGTTTCACATCATCAGCCAGATCGGGTACATGGTCCTTGGACTCGCGTTGTTCACACCGCTCGCTCTGGCGGCCACAATTTTCTATCTGTTTCATCATATTGTTGTGAAAGCCAACCTGTTCCTGATCAGCGGCATCGTTCACCGCTACAGCGGCACGTTCGACCTCAAGAAGCTCGGCGGGCTGTCAGCTGCCAGTCCTCTGCTTGCCATCCTGTTTTTTATCCCGGCCATGTCGCTCGGAGGGATCCCTCCCCTCTCGGGGTTCTTTGCAAAGTTCGCCGTGGTGAGTGCGGGTCTTGCCGGCGACACCCTCTTCGGTGGATGGGCGGCCCTTCTCGCGGGAGTGGCACTTGCTGTCGGTCTGTTGACCCTCTTCTCCATGACAAAGATCTGGGCCGAGGTCTTTTGGAAAGATCCCTCCCCGGGCGCTGTTCCCAACCCGGAATCCGTTCCCATCCGGGAAAAGTTTCTCCTTCTTGCGCCCGTTGCCGCACTGGCCGCCCTCACGGTCTGCATCGGTCTCGCACCGGAATTTTTCTTCGATTTCGCACTGCGGGCCGCCGGGCAGCTTCTTGAGCCCGACGAATACATCCAGGCCGTGCTTGGAACCGGAAGCAATTAGCGATGCACTGCCTTGGACCAGGAAATATATGCTCAATAACTTCCGCAGTCTGCTGATTTCGGCTCCAATGCCCGGTGCTCGGCTGAAGACTTTCCGCTGCGAAAAGTCCTTCAATTTCCTTGAGGGAGATGAGATGAAACGGGGTACTGGCGTTGACTCAGACGAACGGAATTTCACTTATCAAAGAATCCCGCGATGCTGCCTCTAACCAACATTGTCCTCACTCTCGTTTGGGCCGGGCTCCTGGGAGCTGTGAACATGGAGACGCTGATTTCCGGTTTTGTTCTCAGCTATGGGATCCTTTTCGTGGTCGCGCGGGGACATCCGCAACATTCCTCCTACTTTGGAAAAGTTCCCAAGGTCGCAGCGTTCGCCGCCTACTACCTCTACGAACTCGTGAAATCCAATGTGATCATCGCCTTCGACATCGTGACTCCGCGCAACTACATGAAGCCGGGGGTCATCGCAATTCCTCTCAAAGCACGCACCGATCTCGAAATTGCCCTGCTTTCCAATCTCATCACGATGACCCCCGGCACCTTGAGCCTCGATATTTCCGAAGACCGCAAAACCCTGTACGTCCATGCCATGTATATCGACAACCCGGATGCTCTGCGGGAAGATATCACCGGAAACCTCGAACGCAGAGTCCTGGAAATCCTTCGCTGAAGCAATGGAACCTATGCCTTACCTCACAGCCGCGATTTTTTTCGCAGCCCTCCTGATTGCTTGCGGCATGATATTTGCGTTTGTGAGGCTGGTTCTGGGTCCCACGCTGCCCGACCGGGTTATAGCTCTCGATGCGATGGCCACCATGGCCATCGGTGCCCTGGTTTTGACAGCGGTCTCGACCAATCAGGCCGTGTTGCTGGACATTGCACTCGCCATGGCCCTGATCACCTTCCTCGGCACGATCGCTCTCGCCATGAGTCTGGAGAAAGGACTCTTCAAATGATTTGGATCGTCGGAAGCCTGCTGGTGCTCGGATCCGCGCTCATGTTCCTTGCGGGACTTGGGATTCTCCGCATGCCCGACCTTTTCACCCGGATGCATGCGTCCACCAAGGGGGCTTCTCTCGGCGTGGCCCTGATGCTCATCGGATCGGCTTTCTACTTCGCGGAGCTGGCAGTCGTGACCAAAGCTCTCGTAACCACCGCCTTTATTTTTCTCACGGCTCCGGTCGCAGCACACCTCCTCGGCCGGGCCGCCTATGCCAAAAAGATTCCCCTTTGGGACCACTCGGTGCTCGATGAAGGCCGCGGCCATATCGGCGAGGCCGGAGAAAACAAGGAGCCTAACAATTAAAGTTCCCGGAGCGTCAGGCTCGTCAGTCCGACTTGGAAAACATTGTTGCTGGCCCCGGGAGTCAGCCCGAACTTCAGTTTCCCGATCGACAACGCAGAGATCTCCTGGGCGACAAAGCCAAAGTTTTGCGCAGGGTCCGGACTTCCCATTGCAAAGCCCTTGATGGTGAT
>JBGSSC010000492.1:0-3079 GCA_041737265.1 Terrimicrobiaceae bacterium
CTCGACGACCGCTTCTTTTGTGCTCACAGAGCCGGATCGTTACGCAGCGCGGAAGTAAGGCAGCTTTGCCGCCACCTCGCCCACCCGGTCGATTCCGTCGAGCAGGTCCGCGATGGCATCCCATTTTCCGGTGACCAGTGCCTCCCGTGCGTGGTCGGGAAGGGTCGCAGGAAAGTCCATATCGGCGGCCGAAACCTTGCCTTCCAGCAGGTCGAGTGTGACCATAATCGCAGGATCACGGGCAATGAGGTCAACCAGCGCGCGAAGGTCGCCGGGAGCCATCACTGCGCACGGCATCCCCAGAGTTGTCGAGTTGCCAAAGAAAATTTCGGCGAAGCTTTCGGCAATCACCGCCCGGAAACCATAGCGGTAGAGCGCCTGCGGGGCGTGTTCACGGGAACTCCCGCATCCGAAGTTCGAGCCGGACAACAAAATGCTCGCACCGAAAAATTTGGGATCATTGAGCGGATGTTCCTTGTCCGAACCGTCGGCAGCCCTCCGTTCGTCATAAAACGCGAACTCTCCGAGGCCGTCAAACGTCACGCACTTCATGAAGCGGGCGGGAATGATCCGGTCGGTGTCGATATCTTCTCCCGGCACGCATACGGCGCGGCCGGCAACCTGGGTGATTTGTTCTAATGCCATAAAATTCGTGGTTCAGCTCATTGCGAACACCTCGCGTGCGTCGGAAATTTCGCCGGTGATGGCAGCCGCGGCAACCATCAACGGACTCATCAAGACTGTGCGGCCGGTCGGACTTCCCTGGCGGCCCTTGAAATTCCGGTTGCTCGAACTCGCGCAGAGTTGGTCCCCAACCAGCTTGTCGGGGTTCATTCCCAGGCACATCGAGCATCCGGCTCCCCGCCACTCGAAACCGGCATCACGGAAAATTTCCGCAAGGCCCATCTTCTCGGCAAGCGTCGCAACCCCCTGGGACCCGGGAACGACAATGGCTTTGACACTGCCTTTAACCCTGCGGCCTTTCAAATATTTTGCGACCTCAGTGAGATCGCTCAGACGGGCATTCGTGCAGCTGCCCAAAAACGCCACATCAACCGGGGTTCCCTTGATCGGTTTGCCCCCAACCAGTTTCATGTGCGTGAGGGCTTCCTCGGCTGTCGAGCGGTCCCGCTCGGGGAGTTCCTCCGGACGCGGCACCGCCTCGTCGATGAAGATCGCCTGACCCGGATTGATTCCCCATGTGACCGTCGGGGCAATGTCCGCAGCCTGATAGGAAATCACGTCATCGTAGGCGGCTCCCGGATCCGAGGCAAAGGACTGCCAACGGCGCACGGCCTCATCCCACTCAGCGGCCTTGGGCGCGTAGTGGCGGCCCTTGAGATATTCAAATGTGGTGTTGTCGGGGTTCACATAGCCGACCCGCGCTCCCCCTTCGATGGACATGTTGCAAACGGTCATCCGCTCTTCCTGGGTGAAGGCGTCAAAGGTCGACCCGCCATATTCATAGGCGTAGCCGAGTCCTCCGTTCACACCGAGTTTGCGGATAATGTGGAGAATGACGTCTTTGGAATAGACGCCGGGGGCAAGCTTGCCATCCACGTTGATGCGGCGGACTTTCGGCTTGCGGATGGCCATTGTCTGGGTGGCCAAAACGTCACGGACCTGACTGGTGCCGATTCCGAACGCGATGGCCCCGAAGGCTCCGTGCGTGGAAGTGTGCGAATCCCCGCAGGCGATCGTGGTTCCGGGCTGGGTGATCCCCTGCTCGGGCCCCACAATATGGACGATTCCCTGGCGGCCGGATGCCATGTCAAAAAATGTGACTCCCGCTTCCTTGCAGTTTTTGCGGAGCGCCTTGATCATCTCATCGGCCAGCGCATCGGAAAACGGCTCCTCCCGCTCGTCGGTGGGAACGATGTGATCGACCGTTGCGAAGGTGCGCTCCGGGTGCAGCACCTTGAGCCCGAGATCCTTGAGCATGCCGAAAGCCTGCGGGCTTGTGACCTCGTGAATAAGGTGCGTTCCGATTAAAAGCTGCGTCGATCCATTGGGGAGTTCCCGCACGGTGTGGGCTTCCCAAACTTTGTCTAAAAGGGTCCTGCTCATTTGTTGGTTAATCGTGAATTATCGTTTCGAGAGACCCGCATTGCAAGGCGGATCAAAGAGCGAAAGATTGCATTCCCGACGAACGATCAACCCAAGCGCCGCCAGCGGGTGCCATGGGAGACACCATATTGGAATTTGCGGGCGTGCTCACGGATCACGAAGGGAAGCTCGGTCTGGTATTCCAGCGCGAAGTGCGGGGCGAGTTTGTCTCCGAGTTCCTCGATCCCGGGTTTGGATCGACCGAGCCAGTTTTCGCAAGGTGTGTAGTCCTCCAGCCATGTGAAGGGAGTTGCGAGCAGAAGCTGTCCGCCAGGAGCGACCAGGGACGGAAGACGGTCGATAAATTTTGCAGGCTCCGGCAGCCGGCAAATCAGGTTGGCCGCGAGGACAACATCAAAACCGGCGAGCGCGGGGTCAAGGGCCATCGCGTCGCCAACCTCAAAATGCACACGGGTGCGGTCTCCGTTCCCGGGAACAACGGCTTCAAATGGCGCCATGCGGCCCGCTTCAATTAAAACCGAAGAGGTGACACTTCCCTCGGCAGCAAGCCTGCGCGCAGCCTCGATGAAGCCGCGCGAATAGTCCACTCCCAACACCGAAGCACACGAAACCGCCAACTCGAACGCCGAACCTCCCACCGCGCAGCCGACATCGAGCGCTCTCGCAGAGGGTGTCAGCGTCGTCAAATCGATCAACTCGTTCACGCAGCGTTGGGCAAAACCCGCTGCCTCACGAGGGCCGGGCAGGCTGCCGAAAATATCCTCTGCACGCCCGAAGTGGAGCATGAGGTACTCGCGAAGCAGGCTGTCGGATTCGTAGGGATTCGTGGCTGTCATGCGCCCACCATGCACGGGTTCGGTTGAGATCTCAACCTTTGAACAACGCTTCGGTGGTCTCCCAGTCGATGCAGGCGTCGGTGATCGAGACGCCGTATTCGAGCGGATTTGCCGAAGGCTGCTGACTGCCAGCGCGCAAATTGCTCTCAAGCATTGCGCCGATGATTTCACGCCGG
>JBGSSC010000494.1:0-3912 GCA_041737265.1 Terrimicrobiaceae bacterium
GCGAATCCACAGCGACAGGGCGGACACGGCTGAGATCCACGGCGACAGCAGCCCTCGGCCACTGTTCTTCCTGAAATTCCCTTGCATAGGAACGGATACCCGTGCCGTGAACGTCGCAGGGGATTTGGGGCATCTGCGCCCCGGTGGCGAATTCTTTATAGGTCGTCGCAACCTCAATATTTTGTCCGGAGCGCGCATCAAATGTGGGAACCATGCAGCGGGAAGTCGCAAGAAGCCCGGAGTGCCGGCAGATCTCGACCTCCTTGAGCGTGTCGGGCACAACGAACTTCACTGCGGGAAATTCCCTTGAGGCGGCATTGATCACCTGCACCCAGATCGGAAGCGCGAGATCCTTGCCAAAGGCCCCGCGGAAGATCCGGGTCGGGCGGTCGAAGCCAACCCAAACTCCGACGGTCACACCGCTGTTGTATCCGATAAAATACGTGTCGGTGAAATTGTAGGCGGTGCCGGTCTTGCCCGCCGCGGGAAAATCTCCGAGCCCATAGCTTGCAGAGATCGCGCCGGTCCCCTTGTGGAGGGCATCCTCCAATCCCGCATGCACCTGATAGGCTGCCTCACGACTCATGGCAGGAACTTTGCGAGGCTCCGAACGGTAGACCGTGATGCCGCCTGCATCTTCGATCCGGTTGATGATGAAGGGGCTCTCGGGCCGCAGGCCGGCGGAGCCGAAAGCCGTGTAGCCCAGGGTCAGCTCCTCCAGCGTGATCTCGCTGCTGCCGAGGAAGGTATTGGCAAATTCTCGGATCGGGGAGGCGATTCCGCTCGCCGCGGCAATTTTTTGGACGCCATCGATGCCCGCACGGAAACCGGCGCGAACAGCCGCCGCGTTTTTGCCTTTGGCGAGCGCCTCTCTCATCGGCATCGGCCCCTCGTAGTCGTTGTCCGCCCGCTCGACCCCCCACTCGCCGAGAATTCCCGACTCCCCGCCAACCATCACGTAGCGGTTGTCGATGCAGGCATCGTCGACAATCTCACCGGGGAAAATTCCCGCCTCATAGGCGGCGGCAAAAACAAAAGGAGTGAATGCCGTGCCCACCGGCCGGCGGGCCTGGGTGGCGCGGTTGTATTCGCTATGCTTGAACTCCCGGCCGCCGATGATGGCGAGGATTCCACCGGTTGCAGAGTCGAGGGCCAGCACCGCGGACTGGAGGTATTTGGGATCCGGCATGCGGACGTCCATGCGGCCCTTGTTGATATTGTCTTCGATGGTCTTCACACGGGTCCGGAACTGCTCAAAGGTCTCATGGGCGTAGCCGGGCATTGCTTCAATTTTTGCGAGGGTATCACGCACAGCTTTTTCCGCCGCACGCTGCATCGGGCCGTCGAGGGTGGTGTGAATCTTGAACCCGCCGTTCATCGCGCGGTCGAAACCCAGCGAAGCAATCGCCTGCTGACGGATCATATCCACCGCGTAGGAGACTTTGAAGGGATTGGTGCGGTTCACCACACGAAGCGGCGCGGAGGTTTCGGCAAAGTAGAGATCCCGGTCGATGAATCCGAGTTCGCGCATCCGTTTCAGGACGAAGTCGCGAACGCCTGTCGCAGCTTCCAGATTGTTCCATGGCGAGAGGGATTGCGGGCTTTTCAAGAGGCCTGCGAGCATGGCCGACTGGCCGAAATCCAGATCCGCCGCCGATTTGCCAAAATACCCGCGGGCTGCCGACTCGACGCCGTAGAGCCCGCTGCCGAAATAGACGCGGTTCAAATACAGCTCCATGATCTCGTCCTTGCTCAATGATTCCTCAATGCGCTGGGCAAGAAATATTTCAACGAGCTTGCGCTGGTATGTGCGCTCCTTCAACTCGAAGGAATTGCGCGCCAATTGTTGGGTGACGGTACTGGCTCCCTGGCTGATTCGGCCCCGCCGGTAATTGGCGATCGCAGCCCGCAGGATGCCGGCCCAGTCCACTCCGTTGTGGCTGTGGAACCGGTTGTCCTCGGCAGCGATCACCGCCTGCACCATCTTCGGCGAAATTTTCTCCAAAGGAACCGGGTTCCGGTTTTGTATGAAAATCTTGCCCATCTCTTTGCCGGAACGGTCAAAGATAATGGAGGCGGACTCCATGTTCCTCAACTGAGCGAGATCGTATTTCTGAGCCTCCTTACCGAAGTGGTAACTGATCGCCTCCCAGCCAAGCCATGCGGACACCGCACCGACAAGGATCAGGACAATCGGCAACAGCACAAACCAACGCAGGATGAACTGTCTCCTCCGCCGGTCCTTTGCCCGCTCCTCCCAACTGTAATATCTTGTGCTAATAGCCGGTTACTTTTGTCTCCCCGCGCCCTCCGCGCAAACCGGAAATCATACAAACTCGATTTTCGGTATGGCTGGAATATGGCCCGAGGCAGCCGCTTCGCAAAGGAATGTCTCCAACGCACGGCGTCCGCGCTCCCCGTAATCCACCGTCAGGTCATTGACATACATCCCGATAAAGCGGTCGGCGAGTGAGGTATCCAGTCCACGGGCGTGGGCCATGCTATGCTCAACCGCCTTCCCCCGGTGGGCGAGTCCATAGGCGATGCTCTCAGCAAAGATGTCCCGGATGGCGGCCCGATCGGCGGACGGGATTTCCTTGCGGATCACGTTGCAGCCCAAAGGCAAGGGGAGGCCTCTTGTGCGTGTCCACCATTCCCCAAGGTCCAGAACTTTTGTCATCCCCTCGGCCGCGTAGGTCAGTTGTCCCTCATGGATGAGCAGACCGGCCTCGGCGCTTCCCTCTTTGACTGCCCGGAAAATCTCATCGAACGGAACGCAAATATGAGGAAAGTCCCCACCAAGAAACATTTTGGCGGCAAGAAACGCACTCGTCATCTCGCCGGGGATGGCGATCAGCCGGCCTTTCAGCCACTGGAGTGCGGCTTCGTCTCCCTCCCCGCTGTAGGACGGAGAGACAAACATCGGCCCATACCCGTCGCCCATGCTCGCCCCACTGGGCAATACTGCGTAGTTGTCCAAAATATATGCGAGCGAATGAACAGAAACCGCTGTCAGGTCCAGTTCGCCGCGGAGGGCCCGTTCGTTGAGAGTCTGGATATCCTGCAGGATATGCTGGAATCGGTATCCTCGTTGATCCACCAACCCCTCAGCCATTGCATAAAACATGAAGGCATCATCCGGATCGGGCGAATGTCCGAGGGTCAGAATTCGATTTTTACAGTCAAACATCGGTCAACATCCATCGCAGGAAACCGCCGATGAGCCAGCGGAAAGTATTCTCCCCCCGTGGCAGCCCTCCCACGGAGAGGCTTGCCTCGGACGAGAAAAAAGCTCAGAAGAACCCCCCATGATGACCATCTCTCCCAAGATCCGCGGCTTTATCTGTACGACCGCCCACCCCGACGGCTGCGCCGCCCATGTCCGCCAGCAAATCGATTATGTCCGTTCCAAGCCCCCGCTTGAGGGCGCGCCGCGCAAGGTCCTGGTGATCGGCTCATCGACCGGTTATGGGCTGGCCTCCCGGATCGTGACTGCTTTTGGGGGGGGAGCTTCCACAATCGGTGTGTTTTTTGAGAAGGAGGCCACAGAGACGAAGACCGCTTCAGCGGGTTGGTACAACTCGGCTGCTCTTGAAGACGCCGCCGCGGAACAGGGCCTCTATGCCAGGAGTTTCAATGGAGACGCCTTTTCGAATCAGATGAAGCAGGACGTCATCGCTGCAATCAAGGCGGACCTCGGGCAGGTAGATATGGTCATTTACAGCCTCGCCTCTCCCCGGCGGGTGGACCCCGTTACAGGGGAAGTTTACAAGTCGGTCCTCAAACCCACGGGCACTACTTACACGAACAAAAATATCAACACCGACAAAAAGCTCATCGAGCCGGTCACCATCGAACCCGCCACCGCAGAGGAGGTCGCGCAGACCGTGAAGGTCATGGGTGGCGAAGACT
>JBGSSC010000217.1:0-3056 GCA_041737265.1 Terrimicrobiaceae bacterium
ACTTTTCGCTGCGAAAAGTCGCCCTGAAAGAAAAGCAAGTGCCGGCCTTTCCCAAGTCCGACAGGCTGCCGGGATCATCCACCAAGCTCGGAAATCCGGCGGGCCGTCGCCTCTTCCTCGGCACCCCGGACCGACCTCACCCTCGCAGCAATCCAGAAGGCAATTGTCATGGCAACCACCACCAACAAAACCCATGCAATCCACGGCCGGGGAGGGAGTGGTGGCGAGGTGATGCGGATTGTATCTGAAGGCGCTGACCGCTTTTGCGAGGCATCGATCGCAAGCACGCGGACGAACCAGGAGCTATCGGGAGGCACCCCTTGGATCGTCGCCAGTACTTTGCCCTGTTCGCGCTTCAATTCTGCCAGCTTCCAGTCGATCCAGCGGATGCGAGGAGGCAGGTTATCACCGGCAAACTCGACGGCCCTTCGTTGAAGGACATACCCGGTTGAGCGGGCATCCGATTCCTTCCAACCGAGCCGGAGCTCGCCGGGCAGAGTCGGGAGGTCGAAAAAACCGGCAGGTGCCGCCAGAGTTGCAAGGTCCTCCTCAGGGGAATCGGAGACGGATGGCGGGGAAATGACAAGCTGGCTGGTGGGGATCCCGCGGGAAGAGGGTGAAGCCGCCGCTCCCGGAACCGTGCCACGAAGCCTGATATCCAGCGAACTTTCCGGCACGGAGGAGATTACCAGGTGTTCCTCAAAATCGCCGGGACGGGAACGGTCGACCGTTACCTCGAAGGAATGGGAGGCTCCCGGAGGAATCACAATGGTCGATGGCTGAGGGACCACGACGAACCCCGGCGGGATCTCTGCTTCGAGCCGGGCAGAGGTGCCGCCATCGTTAAAAACCTCGAACCGCCGGACACTCCGGTCGTTGGATGCCAGAGATCCAAAATCAATGGCCGTGCCGGGTACGGATCGCAGCATGGGTGGCGCCGCTCCCGCAGTGAGCGGGAAGGATTTTTCGAAGCCCCCCGAACGGATGACCAACTGGCCTTGAATGGCTGCTTTGTTTCCGGGGACACGGGCAATGAAGACCTCGGCCTCACCGGAAGGCGGGACCAACTCCGGACCACGCACACGGATCCCCTGCGGGGTGGAAAACTCCAAAGGCTTTGGCGAACCCGTCAGATTCTTTACAACCATCCGGGTTTCAGTCCCCGCCTCCGTGGAGAGTTCAAGCCCTCCCCCGGGACTGAAGACCAAGGCTTCGCGCGTCTTGCCGAGCAAGGCCACCGTTGCAGCCGGATGACCGGGCAGAGTCAGCTCGCCAACAAAATCACCAGCTTCACCTGCCTTGAAAACCACAACGATCCGGGCCGAGCCACCGGGCGGAACGACGACCTCTCCCGACCCGGAAACGCTCCAGGGCGGCTGCGTTGACGGCCGCACGATTGCAGCGGTGCCGCCTGTATTTCCAAGTGTCAGCGGGAGTTCGACTGCTTCGCCGGCGAATGCCTCGCCGAAGTCGAGCACCCTCTCGGATTCGATGCGCGCCGGGGGGTCATTGATGGAGATGAGCACTTCGGCTGCCGCGGAGACCGGCGAATCCACCGCTTGTGCCGCAAAACGAAAGGAATCCGCTGAACTCCCCGCAGCGCCTGAGTGGGTGTATTGAACCACGGCATGGTTCCTCCCCTTGGAGTGCACTGCGCCCAGGGTGCCACCCGAGGGGGAGGATCGGAGAAGGAAACGAACTGTGCCCGGCGTGCGCCCCGAGGCCCGCAGGGGAATCTCCACCTGCCCGCCCCGTGGCACGGAAACCGTCACCTGCTCGGCCATGGGAGGGGGGTTGATGGGACGCTCTTTCTGAGCGACGGCAACAGGAGGGCCCAGCGGGGAGAAAATAATGGCAATCAGCGCGACCCTGCTGCGCAAGGGGAAGGAATCTCGTTGCGCAAGAGGCCTCCAGAGAGTAATCCCAGTCGGGTGAATTTCCGAGATCCCTTGTCCCCTGCATTCCGGACGTTCTCCCCTCGTAAAATGGCCTCCACGCTCGCGATTGCCGTAGTTGTGCTCGGAATTGCAGGCGCTGCGGCGCAACCGGCACCCTCCGCCGCTCCACCGCGCAAAGAACAGAAAAAAGCGTCCCAGTTGATCTCCAAACAGGCCCCTCCAAAGGTCAGCACCCGCGTCCTTGAACGTGCCACTCCCGACAACGTCACCATCCACGTCTCCCTCGACAAGCAAAGGGCCTACCTCAAAGTCGGGGATGAAATCGCGATCGACACGCCGGTTTCCACGGGAAAGCGGGCAGGTATGACTCCTCCCGGATCTTACACAATTCTGGAAAAAGACGCCGATCACCGCTCCAGCATCTACGGGGAATTCGTGAACCGCAAGTCAGGTTCCGTTGTCCGGTCGGGCGTGAGCACAAAGATTGATTCAGCTCCCAGCGGCACGATGTTCCGGGGCGCTCCCATGCGGTGGTTCATGAGATTGAGCTGGCAGGGAGTCGGGATGCATACCGGAATCCTCCCCGGGTATCCGGCTTCCCATGGGTGTATTCGTCTGCCCGACGAAATTGCCAAGATGTTTTACGATCGGGTCAAGCTGGGCACTGTGGTGACCGTCGGGGACTGAGAGCCTTTAGCCCCCCGCTTCCGGACCGCTGCCACTGCAACCAGGATCAACTCGGCGGCAACAAAAGTTACCGCGTAGCCGAAGCCTCCGCTCCCGAACCCGTAGCTGTGCAACCCTACCCCAAGCACGAAGTTCACCCCATACCACGCCATCAGCACGCAGAGGAAACAAAGCACGGAACCCACAGCCAGCCCGAAGCCACCCCATTTGCCGGCAATCCGCCCGTGGAGGACAAAGAGGTAGGCAAGCAAAGTGACCAGCGCCCAAACCTCTTTGGGATCCCAATCCCAGAATCTTCCCCACGAATAGTTGGCCCACACCCCGCCTAGAATCGTGCCCACCGCGAGAAGAAGCACTCCGACCTGCAGCACGCGATAGAGATAATTGTAGAGCGCTGGTGAAGGCCGGGTCCCACGGATCACCGAAAAAAGCACGACATGTCCGAGTGCAAGCGCCAAAGCGAAGGCAGCG
>JBGSSC010000517.1:0-5215 GCA_041737265.1 Terrimicrobiaceae bacterium
TCCGGGCGGGGAGCACCCGGTTCATCCACACGGGGGTGGGGGCCGCCTGAGGGGGAATAGGGTGGACCGGAATGGCTCTGCGGATTTCCGGTTCCCGGAGAGGTTCCTGAGCGAAAGCGGCAGCTGTGGCCGCAGCGAATACGACGGCGGGAATGCGCATGCTACTCAGGCTTGCTCGTGGCGAACGCAACATTCCAAATATTGGCCGAACGGCAGACGTCAAGCACGTCCACGACGTGACTGTAGTTCACGTTCTGGTCGCCGCGGAGCACCACGGCCTGGTCGGGATAGAGCCCGGCAATCCGCGTGAGAGCGTCGCGCAGTTCGTCGGCTGTCATGACCCGCCGGTTCATCACAATCGTCCCGTCGCGCTTCACGTTCAGGATGACCTCCCCGACAGTGCGGCGGGTTTCCTTCCCCTCACGGGCCGTCGGCACTTTCACATCGAGCTCGGTCTCGTAGCGCGCGAAATTCCAGGTCACGAGAAAGAAAATGAGCAGGAGAAAAACGACATCCACCATGGGAGCGATGGCAATTCCGCCCGGCTGAGTGTCGAGGTGGGCGCGGAAGTTCACGGCTCGCGCGTATGAAAGTTCGCGCTGATGAGCGCGAGGATCTGGGTCGAAGCGGTTTCGAGATCCGACACGAGACTTTGCACCCGGCCGCGGAAAAAGGCGTAAGCCGCCATCGCCGGAATTCCGATCAGCAATCCGGCAGCCGTGGTCACCAGAGCCTGCGCGACACCCTCGGCAAGAAGCATCGGGCGGGTCGCCGCCATGTCGTTTGCAACGACGCTGAATGATTGGATCATCCCGAGGACTGTTCCGAGCAGGCCGAGCATGGGCGCGATGGCACCGATGTCGGCGAGGTAGGAAATCTGCCGGTTGAGCGCAGTGGCCTGCCGCGTGCCTTCTGTCTGAGCGATTTCACGGGCCTCGGAGAAGCTCGCTCTGGGATTCTTGGAGAGGAAGTCCACGGTGCGGCCAACAACCCGCGCGACGGCCTCATTGTGCCGGTTGGAGATTGCCAGAAGGCCGAGGTAGTCACCTTTGCGGATCAACGCATCCGCCGTTTGCATGTAGCGAGCGCTGACCACGCGGCGCCTGCCGAGAGAAAAGAAATAAATCACGATGAGGGCAACCGCGATCACCGACAAAGCCGCCAGCGGAATCATCACCGGACCCCCGGATTTCAGGACCTGCAACAGCGTCATCACCGCATCGCCCTCTTCGACGGGAAGCGCTCCCTCCTGCGCCGAAGCAGCGGCCACCGCGAAAAACCATGAGACCACAGTGAGGAGCGTTTTCATCAATCTGGAAGGATAACCTGTTTCCTTGGGCAGGCAAGCTTGGCGGGCTGCCGGAGGAAGAGAGGCCGTAATCCGGCGGGAGTCGGTGCCATGGGCGGGCGTGTTGGAAGCGGACATGCGATCACATGGTGTTTCGAAAATTCCAACAAGCGCCTAAATTCCTTGGAAGGAAGAGTTGACACCCGCAAAAACGCGTTTCATCCTCGCCCTATTGCCTCCCCGGAGTGCAAGAAACCTTAACCAAAACCAACAAATGAACAAAGTCAAACTCGTAGAAAGCGTCCAGAAATCACTCGGCGGCATCAGCAAAGCGGAAGCCGAGCGCGCCGTGAGCGCAGTCCTCAACGGCATCAAAGCCGGCATCAAAAAAGACAAGAGCGTCCAGCTGATCGGCTTCGGAACCTTCAAGGTTGCGGCCCGCAAGGCACGCACGGGTGTCAACCCGAAGACCGGCGACAAAATCAAAATCAAGGCGTCGAAAACCGTCCGCTTTGGCGCCGGCAAGGCGTTCAAACAAATCCTGTAGGAATTTCCCTCCCACAGAGAAACCCGTCCCGCCGAAAGGTTGGACGGGTTTTCTCGTTTAAGGGCCCGGCATCGGTCGCGCCGGGGTTTTGCGCCCGCTACTTTTTGTCTGCCTCGAGGGCGGCTTTCACATCGATCTCGAGCTGCTCGTAAAGTGCAGGGTCCGCCTTGAGTGCTTCTTTGGCGGCATCCCGGCCCTGGGCAAGCTGAGTGCCTTTGTAGCTGAGCCACGAACCGCGTTTCTCGAGGACGTTTATCTCGATGGCGAGATCGAGGAGTGATCCGACGCTCGAAATTCCCTCGGCATACATGATGTCAAACTCGGCCTCGGTGAACGGCGGAGCGACTTTGTTTTTGACGAGCTTCACGCGGGTGCGGTTTCCGGTGACTGTTCCGTCGGTGTTTTTGATTGCGCCGATGCGGCGGATGTCGATCCGCACGCTCGAGTAAAATTTCAGAGCTTTGCCGCCGGGGGTTGTTTCGGGGTTGCCGAACATCACGCCGATTTTCTCGCGGATCTGGTTGGTGAAGATGCAGACCGTGCGGGCCTTGGAGATAAACGAGGTCAACTTGCGCAGGGCGTTGCTCATCAACCGCGCCTGGGCGCCGACGACGGCATCGCCAATCTCTCCCTCAAGCTCGGATTTGGTTACCAGCGCGGCGACACTGTCCACAACGATCACGTCCAAAGCATTGGAGCGCAAAAGCGTCTCGCAAATCCGAAGCGCCTCCTCGCCCGAACTCGGTTGCGAAACGAGCAGGTCGTCCAGATTCACTCCGAGCTTGCGGGCATAGGCGGGATCCAGCGCGTGCTCGACGTCGATGAATGCCGCGAGCCCCCCCCTCCGCTGCGCCTGCGCGATCACGGTGAGAGTGAGAGTTGTTTTTCCCGAGCTCTCCGGGCCGAAAATTTCCACCACGCGTCCGCGGGGCAGTCCGCCCACTCCGAGCGCGCGGTCAATGAGGATGTTGCCCGTGGGGATGATTTCGACTTCGGAAGTCGAGTTGTCGCCGAGACGGCGGATGGCTTCGTTGCCGTAGTCTTTCGCGATTTGCTGGATCGCCAACTCCAGGTTTTTGTCACGCTGGACGGTGTTTTTGGTTTCTTCTGCGGGGACGACGGAAGTTTCGGATTTTGCCATGGTGATGGGTTTAATAAGGCCAACCCGCAACGATGGCAAGGAGGGGCAATAAAAAGATCGCCTCCTGACGACGCCCCTTCGACAGAATTAACAGAATGGTCGGAATTTGGCGATACTTGCACAGGCGGAATGGAATGAACTGTGTGGGTTGTTAAAGCCCTCCTGCCTTCCTTGACGAATTACCGTATTATGGTATGTCGTGCCCTATGGCGACCATGACACATCGCACCTCATTTGCGCTGGACGAACGGACTGCACAAAGAATCAAGCGACTGGCCACACGGTGGAATGTTTCCCAAGCCGAGGTCGTACGCCGTTCGGTCGAGCGGGCCGAAGAGGCAGGCCAGAGCCCGAAACCGGACCCACTTGAGCTGCTCAAGGCTTACCACGCGAAGGGAGGCCTCGACCAAGCCCGGGCCGACCAGTGGATCAAGGAAATCGACGAGGATCGGAAACGGTGGCGGGCTTCGTCATGATCTGCCTCGACACGAACTTTCTGATTCGTGCGCTCATTCCCGGCACGAAGGAAGCGCAGTCCATGGAGGAGTGGCTCGGTTCCAGAGAGCTTCTCAGCATTCCCGCGGTTGGCTGGTATGAATTCCTGTGCGGCAGCACCCAAGAGGAAGAGCGATTGGCTTTTGCCCTGCTCAAGGGGGGCATCCTTCCCTTCACTCCTACCGAGGCGCAGGTTGCCGCCTCTGGATTCCGCTCGCTTAGCAAGCCACGCCGCCTCCGTGTGGATGCCATGATCGCCGCCACAGCCATCGCCGCCAAAGCCCCGCTGGCCACCAACAATCGCGACGACTTCGAGCCGTTCCTCGCCCACGGCCTCGAACTCCTCTGACTGCGCCCATGGACATCATGGTCAGGCGTTCGTGTGCGGACTGATTCCCCTGCGAAGCTCAAGGAGGGGCGAACGCCGGTCGCCCACTGTTCAGCTGGAATACGGTGAGGCGGAACATTTTTTCGCGGAAGAAGATCAGACTCGCATGGTTTCACTCGATCCGGTTTATTATCGACCCAGCCTATGAGGACTCTTCCCTGCCTCGCCATCGCGGCTTTTCTTGCAGCGCTCCCGGACGCTCCCGCACAGACCAACGCCAGGATTCCCGAGACCCTCCGGGGGTGGGAAGCATGGGCTCTCTGGGGACAGGAAAACCGCCTTTGCCCGACCCCTTACAACGACCCCGCCAAACATATCTGCTTCTGGCCGTCGCGGCTCGAATTGCAGATCGCCGGGGATTCCGGCCGCTTTGCCCTGGATGTGAGCGTCTTCTCTCCGACCTGGGTCCCGCTACCCGGCGGGCGCGACTCATGGCCGCAGGCGGTCAAGGTCGGGGGGGCATGGGTTCCTGTGATGGATCGGGGGGGAGTGCCCGCAGTGAAGCTGCCTCCGGGCACCACGCGCATCGAGGGCAGTTTCGTGTGGCCGGAAATCCCCCGCCGCATCCAAATTCCGCCCGAAATCGGGGTCCTGACCCTCACCATTGCCGGCGAGCCGGTCGAGTCCCCGACGTGGGATGCGAAGGGTCAACTCTGGCTGAAAAGTGATGGCTCCTCCGGCGAGGCCGACAAGGATTTTTTATCCGTCCAAATCTTCTCCGTACTCGAGGACGGGATTCCGCTCTGGCTGCGCACTGAGGTTGAGCTGGTTGTCGCAGGCAAGAGCCGCGAGGAGGAGATCGGCGCCGTGTTGCCTCAGGGCTGGAAGCTGGCTGCCGTCGAAAGCCCGATTCCGGTGGCTGTTGATGAAGAGGGCCGCCTGAAGGCCCAGGTGCGTGCGGGCAAATGGACCGTGCGCCTCGACGCTTTCCGAATCGACGACATGAAGGAATTTTCCTACGCGGCGAATGCGGCACCCCCCGTCCCCGACCAACTCGTCGCACTGAAAGCCCGCCCCGATTTCCGCACGGTGGAAGTCGTCGGCTCACCCTCGGTCGATGTCTCGCTGACGACGTTCCCCGAACGCTGGCGAGGTCTTCCGGTCTTCCGTTGGGAAACTTCCGCCCCCTTCCGCATCGAGGAACGCATGCGGGGGATGGGCATGCAACGTGCCGGCGGTCTCTCGATCACCCGGCAATGGTGGCTCGATGAAAACGGCCGGGGGCTCACGTTCCGGGACAACGTCTCGGGTACGATGCAGCAAATCTGGCGCCTGGACGCCGCACCCGGACAAGACCTCGGCTCGGTCCGCAGCGGCGGGCAGGGTCAACTCATCACACGCAACCCCACCGACGGC
>JBGSSC010000543.1:0-1772 GCA_041737265.1 Terrimicrobiaceae bacterium
TTTGGGCCGGTTCAACAAGAAGTATCCCGTCGGCCCCCACCCCGCGGTGGCGGTCACAGACCAGGGCGATTTGCCGCGTATCAAGGCTGTGGGCTCCGGACCGGTTGTCCAAAACCACAAAGTCGTTGCCGGCACCGTTCATTTTGGTGAATGCGAGTTCCATCACCCAGACACGTATTCCGGCACCCGTGGGATGGCAAGCTCTTGGCTCCGCTTGACAGCGACCTCCCGACCGAGCAGGGTGCGCTTGCAGTTACGGGGCGTAGCTTAGCTTGGTAGAGCGCCTGGTTTGGGACCAGGAGGTCGCAGGTTCGAATCCTGTCGCCCCGATTTTCATCCCTCTCATTCTGCTCCTTTCCTCTCCCCATCCCCATTCTTTGATGAAGAGCCCAAAATATGGGTTGGGTGGGACTCGAACCCACAACCAATGCCTTAAAAGGGCACTGCTCTACCATTGAGCTACCAACCCTGCCGAGCCAAGCACACTGATCGACAGGAAAACTTTTTTCAACCAAAAGGTGGAGGGCACCGGTAGAAAAATCACAGCAAGGGAAGGATTGCCTCGACCGCACGTCGGTAGTTTCCGTGACGTCCGCCCCGCGACAACTCCGCGACAAGAAGTTCGGGGAGGGTCTCCCGGCCGGCGGCAAAGAGGCGTGGGTGTTCGTCGCTCCCTGCAACCCGCACGGTGGCCTCAAAGTGAGCATCGCAACGCTCGACACGAAATTCGCCCGGCCCGGCAAAGAAGGAACATCTGGAGACGGTGGCACCTTCCGCTTCCGTTAGCTCGAAGGTGACGTGATTACCATCGTCTGCAACAAAAAAGCCGGAAGAAATCATAGGCTGCACTTTCCACCCGAGGCGCGACGCAAACCATCCGAGGAGCAGAAGAGCCGCGGTCCGGCAGGCGGGGGCATGTACGATTTCCACGTGATCCAGCCTGCGAAGAGCACCCAGCGCGGCAGAATGGTCAAAGAGCGAAGCGACGGCAAAGCGGGTGGCCAGGACACGGGCCCAGTTGAGATCACAAAGAGCAACCCCGTCGCCTGAAGCCGCGAGTTCCCAGACAGCTTCGAATTGTCCGGCGGGTTCTTCCCAGGCGCCGCTGTCGTAGAGAGCACGATCCACCCACGACCACAAGCGGGTGTCCGCGGGACGCCGGAACAATCCCTGCCACCAGAAGCAAAGCGGCAGATCGGAATCCAAGTGCGAAAAAACGATGCTCGGTAGCGCTGCCGCCGATTCGCCCTCAAGGTGGAATGTGATTTGCTCCGAACAGATTTGTCGTTTTCCGGCAGCGTAGCAATGGGCATTGATCCACGCCCGGGCCCGGGATTCGACTGCATCGGGTTCGGCCAGAATAACGATGGCGCGGCAGGCGTGACGTCCGGCAATTTCTGCAACAAGGCGGGTATTTTCATCAAGCGCCGCAGGATCTTCCGAGTAGAGAACGAGATTGACGAGAGAGGCCCTCGTCCGACTCTCGCCGGCGTCTTCCCAGAGGCGTCCGAGTTCGCGGTCGATGCGGCCGATTTCAACCGGCAAACCAGCCCCTTCGATGACCATTTCTCCCGTGCTCACAGGCGGCGCCAAACGGCCCCGTGCCGCTTGAGGAGTTCATCCGCTTCCGTGGGACCCCAGGAACCCGCCGAATAAAGTGCCAACGGAACGTCGTCCTCATCCCATGCCTGCCGGATCGGATCAATGAATCGCCAGGCCTCCTCAACCTCGTCCCGGCGGGCGAAGAGTGTCGCGTCGCCGCTCATCGCGTC
>JBGSSC010000569.1:0-27740 GCA_041737265.1 Terrimicrobiaceae bacterium
TAAACTTTACATCGGCCTCTCCGAAAATGTTTCACTGCGCCTCAATCAGCATAACACCGGTATGTCCCGCTGGACAAAAGGCAAGGGGCCATGGACACTCATCTGGACAAGCGAAGCAATGTCCCTCTCTCAGGCTCGCAAACTCGAGAACCTCCTCAAACGGCAAAAAGGCGGCGCGGGATTCTACTCGATGACCGGAATCCCAAAATCAGGCTCATAATCCCGCAACCGCGGGATCGTAGGTTCAAATCCTACCCCCGCAACCACTTTTCCCTGGTTTGCTCTGTGCTCCACGTATTCGATGACTCACCAAGTCTACGTCATCGCAAATCCCCACAGTAAACTTTACATCGGCCTCTCCGAAAATGTTTCACTGCGCCTCAATCAGCATAACACCGATATGTCCCGCTGGACAAAAGGCAAGGGGCCATGGACACTCATCCTCGGAGAATCCGCATTCGGTGAGGACACAGGCAATGCGGCTCCGTCGGCCATGAGGTCCAGTTCCCCGGCGGACAGAGGAAACCGTGCCCGCCAGGGCATGAAACCTCGCATCTCGTAGCCAGCCCGGAATCCTTCAGGAAAATTCGGGGCGTTGACCATCGGAGAAAAGAGATCCAGGAGCTTGAACTGCACACGTTTTGCCCCCGCCCAATTTTCCACTCGGGCTTCGTTGCAAATTTTTATGATCACCTCCGGCACAACACCTGCACTGGAAAGCGTGCCACCATCGCCACCCATGAAAAGTGAAGGGCACACGAATTCTTCCACCCAATCAGAACAGAAAAATTCTGCTGCTGAGATTTGCGTGCTTTGATTATGTTGTGAGATTGCAAGGGTCTTTGGCGGATATTTCAAGAGACGATTTAGAAATGTGACACGGCAAAAGAGAGTCAATTGACCATCGCTTTGAGCCTGAGAAAGAGCTGCATTTGGGGGCCGACGGTTGGTGGTAGTATCACGACGATGGAGTCGGGCGAAGCCCCGTTTTCTATGACCTCGACGCTGACGCCAGAGGCATCGGGGCCGGAGCTTGTTGCGCCGATGGGCACGTCAGCCCATGCGATCAAGTTTGTGCTGTATTGAACGACACACGTAAAGACAGCCTCCGAGCTGTCCTCGCGCGAGAAGGTAAAGACATGGTCGGAACCGGACTTCGTGAGCTGAGGTGACCGCGCGGGCGGGTCGGGGGCCATTGGGTTGCCACCAAGAATCCACTCAAAAACATTATGCAGGCTGTCATTGTCGGGGTTGTCGGTGATTGCGTTTTCGAAACCGGAAGCACCGGTCAGGCCATTTTGCCAAGCCCAGCCTTCGAATCCGGGCTCAGGGCCCGCAGTGACGGTAAGCGTCCCGGTTCCCGCGATGGCAGCCGTCTCATAAGCAGCACCCGAGCCGATTCCGCCCCATGTTCCCTTCCACTTTTGTTTGCCATCAAGCCAAAGTTCAGTGACCGAATTTATGCCGGCGAAGTTCAGCTGCAGGGCAGCCCCGGTGGTGAGGAAGACATTGCCATGGAGTTGGGCCGAGGTGATTGCGAGTGTCCCGCCGGAAACGGTGGTCGCGCCGCTGCGGACATTCGTTCCGGTGAGGGTCAACGTTCCCCCTCCTTCTTTGGTGAGGGACTGATGGCCTGACAGCGCTCCGGAGAGTGTGAGTCCTGCCCCTGTGGTGACATTCGCGATGGCGTTGGTTGCCAACTCCACCGGCAGCGTCACCGTATTGTTGCCTTGAGCGACATCCAACCGGCCGTTGCCCGCAATCAGCAGGCTGCCGGAGCCGGAAATCGTGTAACTGCCCGGACCCGTGAAACGAAGTCCGCCGAGGGTGGTTGCGTCATCCGATCGCGGCACGGAAATCGCATCGATCTCAAACACCCGGCCCGTGAAGGCCCCATTGGTGGGATCAACCCGCAGCCGTGTGATCCATTCCCCCGTCCATCCCGCCACACCGGCCATGGGAAAGACCACATCCTGGAAAGTTCCGTTCCCCGTGTAGTTCACACGGACCCTGCGGGTTCCCGAGAACGTGTCATCCGAAGAATTGCCAAAAAAAAGGTCCACCGGCACATTGCCCGTGGCGTTCACCCTCATTCGGATACGAACCTGAGCGGCGTCATCCCCACGGAAATTCAGGCTGGTTCGGATGATCTGGGGGTCGTTATTCGCCTGGACCGCGCCGCTTAGAAGACCTCCTGAGACCGTGGGGGAATCCACATTGGTGGTTGTCCAGCCCTCAAAGTTGCCCGCGTTCTCGAAGGTCCATGCAACCGGGGCCTTTGCAAGAGTGACGGTCGGATTGGCGGTGGCCGCGCTGCCGAACACCGCGACATCATCGGCGGTGCCGGGCACATTCCAGTCCCGCCAGCTCTGCGGATCGGCCCACAATCCGGAGCCGGGAAGGTTCCAAGTCCCCTCTCCTCCGAGTGGAGCCGGGATGTTCAGGTCCGCCGCTTGCAGCGTCACCGGGGCAACACCAACCGTGCCAAGAAAATTCCCATTCAAGTCGAAACGCAGGATGCGTCCGCCGGCCTCGCGGATATAAACGGTCGCACCATCGAGGCCCATGGCATCAGGGTTGGTGAGCGGTTGGCCATCAAACGATGACCCAAGGGCAAAAACCCCAAGGGGCGCATCGGTGTGCTGGGTGCGCTCAAAAAGGCGGACATGGCCTCCTTCAATTCTCAGGTAGAGGTCACGAGTCAGGTTCCGAAAATCCGGAATGCGGTGAAACGTGAGAAGATTCGAGTCGTGGCCTCGCGGCGGCCTGTTGCCACCGACGTCAAACCCGGTGCGGGACACCAGGACAATGTCATCTCCGTCAAATTCGAAATTGAAATACTGAAACCCCTCGTAGTTGATATTCGCGGTGTGGAGGAATATTTTTTCAAGCTTCCATGTCCTCAGGTCGGTCGAACTGAACACGGCTGCCGTGTTTCGAATCAGATCCCGCGCGATCGTTGAGTCGGCATCGGCGGGGAGGATCGGGTTGGAGAGTATAAAATATTTGCCCGAAACCGAATCGTAACGGACCCCGAACTTTTTCTCTCCGCCAGGCAGTGGAACGAAATCGCGGTCAGGATCGAAGCTGACCCGTCCGCTCACTGCGTTGACGCGGGCCGGCGCTGTGTAGGAGAGCAAACGCACTTTTGGTAGAATAACAAGCCCCTCGCCCGGCGAGTGCGAGATCTGCCCCTCTCCAATGAAGTTGTCCGTGGCATTGAATCCCGTCCCCGGCAACCAGAAATTGCTTGCGGCCGGAAAGCCGCCCGGGCTTGACCAGGAGGCGGCCAGCATCGGGTCGGATGTGATGGCGCAGGAAAACGCGGTGGTTGTGCTTGCAAGCCAGAGGCGACCATTGACGGTAAGAACATTATCCGGCGTGGCCATGCCGCCAATGGGAGCGAGGGATACGGGAGCTGTCCACGAGTTGCCATTATTGGTGGACTTAGAAATCAACGCGACGTTGCCCGAAGCGTCATTGTTCGCACCGAGCAGATACACCGCACCATTCAGCTCAAACAAACTACCACGCAAAATCCCGGTAAGATCGTTGCCGCCATTCACCTTGGTCCATGTCACGCCTTTGTCGCTTGAGCGAAATATGCTTGTCCTGCCACTTGTGGCCGCGCCCGACCCCGACCCAAATAACGCGTGCGCCGCAAGGAAATCCCCATTCGAAAGAACCAGAATGCAGGGGTCACTCACATATCTCGGATTGATCGGATTTCCAAAAATCTGCAACGGAGCCGGCACCTCATTAATAATCACGCCGGGGCAGGCTGCAGGGGATTGGGCTTCCACTTCTGAAATCAAGCGACTGAGTAGGAGCAAGGTCAGAAATTGCGCGGAGAGCTTGCTGAGACGTTGCTTCATTGCGTGGACTTATACTTTTTATCTTCGCCTAAAAAACGGCGTTCAGCAGGTCGGATTCTCCGATCCGATCCTGATTGATATGCCCCAAGATTCCGATGTTGAAATCCACAAACTCGAAAGAAAACGCGGTTTGATCACCTTCCTGCATAAACCACAAATGTCTCAAGTTTTGCGTCTTTGAGGGGACCCTCGAAAAGGCGTTTGGTCAGCTCGCGGAAGGCTTTGCTGCTGAGGTGACGGTTTCCCGGGCTGAACGACCAGGCCGCGTAGTTCTCCTCGCGCGATGCGAGGTTGATATCCAGCAGGTAGGCGTGGGGATCCTTTTCCACGATAGTTTCCTGGGCGGCGATGATCGTGTCGATGTTGGGCCAGTTGAAGACGTGCTTGCGGAGATAAACCGGCAGATCGGGAATCCCGGTCTCCTTGCGGAGGGTCGCAAAAAAGTCGGTGAGGTTCTGCTCGTATTCGTCCGCCTTGTTGTCCTCTGCGTCAGCTTCGCCTTGGTCCCAGTAGAGACCGGCCAACCGAACTTCCGGATATTCCTTGGTCAACTGGGCCATCGCTTGGTGGTAGAAATCTGTGAAGATGGCATAATCCCCATTGGGCTTCCCGGGATTCCAGTGGTGATGAAGGCTCCGGTTGCCTGGCCCCCACTTGATGACGTAGATGTCGTTGTCTGGAAACCTTTTCTCCAACTCGGCAACAACGGGGAGTTCGATGCCATGCTGCCTATCGGCAGGTCTGCTCGGTTTCAGATTTGTTGCCGGGTTCACTCGTTCGAACCCGACCTTGGGAACCCATATGTAACTGTGGGTGAAGTCCGATGCGTCAATCAACAGTCCGACCTCGCTGGCCGTTGATCCCGGGACCAGCGGGGGATGCTTTTGGACATACTGCGCGGGAGAAAGGACGCCCATCCCGCCGGCATTCGACTGACCGGCCACGAGGAACACGATGGCTGGACGATCCGTTTGCTTTGCTTTCGGCTCCGCCGCCGGGGCTGCGGAACCGAAGGCCGCGAAGAGTGTTAAGACCATTATCGGCACGATGCGCTTTGTGGCAGCGCCTCCCTTGATGGTCTGACAGATTTTCATGCAGCAAAGGCGTTCAATACCAATACTTCGCGGCCCGGCCGATTTCCCAGCGGGCTTCGGGATCCTCGAGGGCGTCATCCCAACTCACCCCGCGTTTTTGAATTTCCGCCGCGATGCGTTCGTAGGCCTGCGGTTGGGCGGCTTTGAATTTTACCCAATCGATGCCGGGCGCTCCGGTTTGTGGGCGCGACCCATATGGCATGTAGTCATAGGTGTTGGGGTTGTCCTTTTCCCACTTCTGGAAAAGCGCCCGCAAGGTCGCGACGGCTTCGGGCTGTTCGGTGATGCGATTTTTCATTTCCTCGGGATCATCGGAAAGGATGTAAAATTCTTCGATGACCGGCGATGGGTCGGTCCAAACGACATATTTTTCGTTTTCCGTGCGCACGCCCATGTTTCTCGGGATGGGCCGCGGAATTGTCGCCAGCGACATTTGGTGTTCAAAGAAGAAGTGGTGACGCCAGTCGGCCGGTTTTTCGCCCCGGAGCAACGGCAGCAGACTGCGCCCGTCCATCCCGGATGCCCGTGGCAGCCCTGCGAGGTCAAGCACGGTCGGTGCCACATCCAGATTCAATACCAGCGCATGATTGGTTGTTCCCGCCGTCTGATTCATTCGCGGATCGGCCACGATCAAGGGAATACGCAAGCTCGGGTCGTAGGGAGTCCACTTGGCGGTCAGACCAAGCTCACCGAAGTGGGTGCCATGGTCGGATAGAAAAATCACCACCGTGTTTCCGGCCAGACCTCGTTGCTCCAGTTCGGTCATGATGGCTCCCACAGAACGGTCCACGCTGATGATTTTTTCGAGGTAGGTTCCGATCCATCGGTTGCGCCGTTCGGCAGTGCCAAAATCCGCAGGATAGCTGTTTCCTCCGAGCCCGCGGAGGACATGGGCCGGAAGGCGGGCCCGCATCGCGGGGGTGTCAGATGTCATGGCGGGAAACTCGACTCCCTTGAGTTTGCCAAGATCCTCGGGGGCGGGTTTGGAGCTGGGATGAGGGGCCTTGTAGTTGACCTGAAGCACAAATGGACGATTGGCAGGAACTTGATCAAGAAAATCGCGTGTTCGTTTTGTGAGCCACTCCGAGTCGTGCACCGTCTCGCCTTTGTAAGTGTGGAATGGCTCTCCCTGGGCAAGATCGGCGTCAAAGAGATCGAAGGTCTCCTTCTGCTCCTTGTTGGCTCCCACACCATACTTTCCCAGCTGCCCCAGGTAATAACCGGCACCTTTCAAGAGGGCGGGATATGACGTTCGCCAGATGTCTTCGCCGAAGGGAATCAAAAATTCGTGGATCCGCGCATTCCGCGAATACCGTCCCGAAAGAATGCTGGCCCGCGAAACCGCACAGATTGGAGATGTCACAAAGGCCTGTGAAAAATTCACCCCCGTCTTTGCCAACCGGTCGATGTTCGGTGTCTCAATTTTCAAAGCCGGATTGTTGACTCCAATCGTGTCCCAACGCTGGTCGTCGGTTAGCAGAATCAGAATGTTCGGCCGGAGCGCCACGCCGGACGCATCCGCTGTCGCAGCCATGGCAGGGAGCGACAGGCCGGAGAGGGCACCGAAAATTCCTGCCGCCGAGGTCAAAACACCGCAGGTGACAAGGGATTTGAATGGTTTTGGCGGGACTTCGGTGAGGGGAGTCATAAAGCAATCGCTAACACGTATAAGTTGGCAGATCAATCAGATTTTGAGGAAACCGGTCGCGGCACGCCGCCCGAAGTCCCCCTCGGGACACCCCGGCGTCTCTGAGACCAGTCGTGGGACGTTCCCGCTGGAGATCAGATCGCACCGCTGGTGCGTCTCGGGATAAATTCACTGGTGGAAATCGTTTTGTGGATGGGTCTGTTGACGCGCTTGTCCATCAAATCAATCAAGAGCCTCGCGGCCATTTCGGCCATTTCCTCGACTGGTTCGGGGATGCTGGAGATGCCGATGGCCGCGTGCTGCGTGAGGGTCAGATTGCCCATGCCAACAATGGCTACGTCTTCGGGCACGCGCAGGCCTCGACGTTCGAGCTCTTCAAGTGCAGGCAGGGCCAGTCCGTCATTCAGCGCGAAGATGGCGTCGGGGCGGTCCGTCTTGTTTGCATAAAACTGATCAAGCGAGGCGTTTACGATTTCTTGGGCCGTCCCGGTGGCAGGCGGGCGACTGATGAGGCGGCGTTTTGCTGGGAGGCCCTGACGATTCAGCGCCTCGCGGTAGGCCTTGAACCGGTGCAAGGTGCCGAGGCCCGGGTAGTCCATGCCGAGGAATGCAATCCGCTGTCGGCCGGAGGCCGCCAGGTGGGCGATGGCTTTTCGGATGGATTCCCGCGGGTCCCACATCACAGAGCTGATCACCGGGGTGAGTTCGGGAATTTCGTCGCCGAGAAAAACCACAGGGAGCGCGCTTTTGGCGATTTCACGGTAAAGATCGGCGCAGCCCATGGTCGGCAGGGTGATCAGCCCGTTATCCCGTCGCTCCAGGAAGGAGAGGAGTTCTCGCTCGTTGCGGGCGTCGTCGAAGCTGTGTGTGGTGACGAAGGGAATCAAATCCGAATTGTCAAAAACTTTGCGCATGCCCTGCATCACCGACTCAGCCCAATCCATTTTGAAGTTGGGTAGGATCACGCTGATCATCCCGCTGCGCTGGCTTTTCAGGCTGCGCGCAAATCGATTGGGGGCGTAGTTGTATTTCTTCGCGGCAGCGAGCACCCGCTCAATGGTAGCTTTCGAGATTTTGCGCTCCTCGCCAATGCCATTCAGAACAAACGAAATCGTGGCGTGTGAAAGTCCCAGACGCTTCGCCAGTTGCAGGCCAGAGATCGATTTGCCGCTTCGGGCAGGATGGGGATTCTTTGCTGGTGGCATTGGCTAAAGGTGTAAGCCCGTTGTCGTTTTGATAAAAGCCAAATTAATTTGACCCCATCAACTTACATGTCTAAGTTCACGGATTGTTTTTCTTCTCTTCTTGTCATGAAGTTTCTTCTTCCGTTATCCCTCCTGCTTGGCCTCACAACCGCACAGACCGGTGAACCCCGCGACCTGCAAAGCGACACCTGGGTGGCCGTGGATGAGGCGGGGAGAAGGCTGCCCACGGGCGATGAAAGTTCCGGGCCCAAGAAGGACAAAACCGTTGGCATCTTTTATTTTCTCTGGCTTGGCACACACGGCTACGACCAACACTCCAACCCGTCCGGGGCCGGGCAGGGCGTCACTCCGCCGGGACCCGGGGATACCCGCAGCCCCCACAATCTCACACAATGGCTGGCAGGAGGGGGTGACCCCGCGAATCTTGGCGCACCAAAAAGTTTCCATCATTGGGGTGAGCCGGAATACGGATATTACCTTTCTGACGACGACTGGGTGATCCGGCGACACATGCGGTCACTCACCGACGCCGGGGTGGATGTGTTGATCTTTGACGTGACAAACGGCTTCACCTACCGCGATGTGTATATGAACCTTTTCCGGGTCATGAGCGAGATGCGCTCGGAGGGTGAGCCCACCCCGCAGGCTGCATTTCTCACCCATTTTAATGCCGCCCCGACCATTAAGAAGCTCCGCAAAGAACTTTACGATCCCGGTCTTCACAAGGACCTCTGGTTTTTATGGAAGGGCAAGCCCCTGCTCATGACCTCAACCGAGGTCGCTGCCGAAAACCCCGAGCTGGCCGACTTTTTTACCGTTCGCAAATCCTGGGCATGGTCTCCGCGCAAGGGCTGGTTTGGTGATGGCCGGAATGCGTGGCCATGGATTGACCGCTACCCGCAGGGATTCGGGTGGGACACCGAGCCCGACAAGGCGGAGTTTATCTCCGTGGGTGTCGCCGGACATGCCACGCTCGGCGAGGGCCGCACCTACCATAACAAAACCCAGGCGACCCCGGAAAATGAGCGCCCTTACGAGGGGAAATTTTTCGCCGAGCAGTGGGAACGCGCCTTGGAGGTGGACCCTGCGTTTCTTATGGTCACCGGATGGAATGAATGGGTCGCGATGTATAATCAGGCGAACGAGGGGGACCTGATGCTCGGACGGAGAGTTCAGGCCGGCACGCCGGTCTTCGTTGACCTCTACTCAACCGAATACAATCGCGATGTCGAACCGGACAACACGGCTGAAGGCGACAACCTTTACCACCAGATGGTGGCAGGCATCCGCAAGTTCAAAGGAGCCCGCCCTGCTCCCGTTGCCGGGCCCGAGGTGAAGATCCCGCTTCAGGCGAACCCCGCGGACTGGACCTCCGTGGAACCGGATTTTTTTGATGCCGCCGGAGACACCGCACACCGGGATCACCCCGGCTGGGGCAGCGTCGGCAGCTACCGACACACACTCGGACGCAATGACATTGTCGCCGGCAAAGTCGCCAGAGACGCTCAACACGTAGTCTTCTCCGCCACCACAGCGGCCCCTCTCAGCCCCGCCACGGATCCGGGATGGATGGAGCTTTTTATCAACACCGACCACAACTTCGCCACCGGGTGGTCCGGATTCGACCTCCGGCTCGGCGCTGCGGACGACGTGCGCCAAGAAGACGGAGTCACACGATTCCGCCGCCCCATTCTCAAACGCTCCGGCGAGGCATGGATTCCAACCGGTGAGACCGCAAGCGGGGTCAAGCGCCAAAACTTTGTCGAGATCGCCCTCCCCCGCCCGCTGTTCCCTGAACCCCTCAACTTCACCTTCAAGTGGGCCGATCACCCCGCCGGAGACACCCATATCCTCGACTTGGAAAAAGGCGGCGACACCGCTCCCAACCGGAGGTTTCAATACCACTTCCGCGAACCGTGAACCACCGCTGGCGATTCCGGCTCTGACGGGACTAAAAAAGTTTTTTTGGATAAAAATAATCGTTGACAGTTAACTTACATGTGTTATTTACCACCCAGTGCTCACCAAACCTGCGTGAGCTCCCCCTCACCCCCCCCAATCCCCCCACTATGATTCCCAAAAATCAGCACGCTGATCGTTGCGTCATTCCGAAGCCATGAAAGTTCAGACCTTGCTGGCTATTGGTGCCGTTGCCGCCGCATTTTGTGTTGGAGTAATTCTTGTCAGTCTCATGACCGATGAGCGGTCGGAGTCTTCGGCATCTCAGGAAGAATCCTTAACTGTTGGCGGCTCTGCGCCGGCTGATCGTTCGAACGTCCGTGCCGGCGATGGGTCTGGTGCCGCAGGAAGAGGATCGTCCCCTGCCGGGACTGATCCGGATGATGCGGTTCCCACGCGGGATGAGATGCGTGCAGAGATCGCTGCTGCCATGGCGAAGGCACGGGGCACGTTTTTTAATTTTTCGTGTGCCTGCTGCGGGGATCACCTTCGCTACGCCGCCATCTTGAGGGAAAACGGGTTGACATGGCCTCGCGTGTGGGAAGGGCTCGACGACGCGCCGGCCTTCCAAAACCTCAAGTATCGTGAAGAGCAGGCCATCTTGAGAATTCCGAAAGATGCCAGGAATGCGGTGGCGTTTTTTGAGCAAGCGATCGCCTTCGAGCGCGAAAAATATGAAACGCGCTTGTTGCGGGAACCCTGGGAGGCTACGCGCACAGCCCTGATGCCTGCTGGCGATCCTTCGGCCTTTGCAAGCATGATCCAGGAGGTGCCTGACCGGCACTTTGAGGGGCTCGTGTTCGAAAACATGTCCGACCTTGCCGGCTCCCCTGCTCATTTGAATGCGATCTATTCCGCAGCGAGTGCCCGGCCACAGTCCGGGAAACTCCGGGTTTATGCCGCTTTTGCGGACATGGAACTGCTCAAAGGCACGCCACAGGCCGGCAGGATGCTTTCGGAGTTGCAGAATTTCACCGGACGAAACAGTCCCGCGACAGACTCCTGGGCCTCCGAGATCGAGGAACATTTTGCAACATTTGCCCGCAACTCGCAACCGGGTCAGGAAGAGGCCCCGGATTTGTAACCCCTTTCCCCCTCACCCGTTTAACAGCACCAAAAAAAATCACCCCCAACAAACCAATGAAAAAACCCTGTGTCAGCAAATGCGGACGAATCCAAGCCGTCGCCCTTCTTGTTCAAACCTTGTCCATTGCGGCAGTTTTTGCGGTCCCGCTCTATGAGCCCACACACACCGCCGTGCCAACGGCAGGCTCCATGGATATCCCTGGCAGCGATTTTGAGGAGCCATCGATCCCCGGCTTCGCTCCCCAAACAACCTGGCAGGGGTGGACATTCACCGGCGGCGGGATTGTCCGAGAGTGGGGTCTGACATACGCAGCAGGCCAACTCTTCACACGAGGCGCTTACGGTGTTTACCTCCCAGGCAACCACTCGATATCACGCACCGTCAACCTTCCTGCCGGGACCTGGCAAATTTCTTTTGAAGGCGGTCAGCGCCTGCAGAACGGAGCTTTTCATAATCAGCAGCTCCGTGTCACCGTCGACTCGCTGGAAATTCTGGATGAAGTTCTTGTTGGCGGCCTCAAGCGTATTCATTCACGGCCGTTTAATCATTCCGGCGGGAATATCACCCTCAAGCTTGCGGGCACATCCACAACCGGGCAATCCGTCATCCTTGATGACATCCGGGCCGTACGGGTGGGGCTTTGGACAAACGCAAGCACCTGGCAGGGAGGCCAGGTTCCCTCTTCGGCGGCCCACCATGTGCTGATTCCAGCTGGCGTCGCGGTCGCCATCGAAGAGAACCACACTGGCCGGGTTGGCCATGTCATCGTCAACGGCAATCTGAGTGTGTTGGAAACCACCGGCACGGGAGTGGGTTCTTTCGGCTGTTCGTCGTTGATTGTTGATGGTCCGGGCGCTGAACTCCAGATCGGACTTTCGGGGTCCGAGTATCTCGGAAAATTTGAACTGCAGCTTCATGGCAGCAACGCAGCGGAAGATCTTGAAGGCTTTGGCACCAAGTTCCTTGGCGCCCGAAACGGTGGGCTGATTTCCCTCCATGGCCGCCCTGTGAAGCCCTACACAACCCTTGCTTCCACGGCGGAGGCTCTCGCAACAACGATTGACGTTTCCCTCACTGCGGCAGACGACTGGCGTGTCGGAGACAAGGTCTGGATATCCCCCACCTTTGGACCCGTTCGTGAGCAGACTGGCATTGCAGCGCGGAATGGCTGGGACCAGGAAGAAACTCGCACGGTGACGGCGATCTCCTCCATCCCAGGCCAGACGGACCGCCTCCGCATCGGGCTGGATTCGCCACTTGTCCACAAACACCTTGGCACGTCCTTCACTGCCAATCGAGACCCCGAACCCGCCAAAGACTGGATCGCTGAGACCCGCGCGGTGGTCGCCCTGCGGAACCGCAATCTTGTCATCCGGGGCATGTCACCCGGCACCGCAGAGTTTGGCGGCCATGTCATGATCATGGGCAAAACGAACCCCTCGGTCAGTGCTGCTGGCATTGCCCGCATCAGCAACGTCCAGTTTGATGAGATGGGGCAGAAAGAGATGTTGGGCCGATACCCTTTTCACTGGCACATGCTTGCTGAGGACGGTGCCAACCAGTATTTGAAGGATTGTGTGATTAACAATTCCTTCAATCGTGCCATCACAATTCACGGAACCCACAACACCGTGGTGGATCGGAACGTCGCAATCAAACACATCGGACATGGCCTGTTCCTGGAGGACGGGGCAGAAATCAACAACACCATCACACGCAATGTGATCGCATTGTCCATGCGTCCGGCTGTGGGATCTGAACTCCTGATAAGCGATGTCCAGTTTCTGAGTGGCGAGCCCGGGGAGGAGCCGCCATTGAATCAGAACAATGGGGCCTCTCCCGCCGCCTTCTGGATTTCTCATCCTCAAAATGTCATCGATGACAACATCGCCGTTGGCACGCACGGCGTTGGATATTGGTTTGTGTTCAACTTCTCACCGACGGGTGCGTCCAACAACGACGCCCGTCTGAATACCCTGAATGCACGTCAGTCATCGCTGATTTCGTTCGACAACAATACCGCCTTCGCCACCGCGCTGGCTTTTGACGTGAACGATGATGTTGACGAAATCAACGATTTCGCGACCAGAAGCAACTATCCCTGGCTGCCACCCACACCCCAGTATCTTAACGGCCTGTTCGCATGGGCGAATGATATTGGTATCTATGCCGGGCTTGGCACACCCGAAGACACGCTTTTCTTCAAAGATGCAAGCCTCATAGGAAATCGCCTCGCGGTTCGTTTTGCTGCCTACCTTCACCTTGAAGAAAGCCTTGTGGTGGCGGACACCCCGGACAACCTTTACCCGGGCTCAGTCCTGGGGATAAACACCTACGACGGAGCCGGTCGTTTCCACAACAATCATTATGTGTATTTCAACCTTCCGGCCCATTGGCTGGTCTCGCCGGGTGGTGGAGCTGCCCCGAACAACAACTGGATCTTCTCGGGAAGTTCCTACAATCATGAAGGACTCCCGAATGTGCTCCTTCCGGCAAGTGCTCCCGGACGGTCCGATTTCACCGTGGATTCGTTGATCGACCGTGACGGGACACTGAGCGGATACCCCGATGCAACCATCGTTTCTGATACCGCGATCAACCGCATGGCTGGCGATCCCCCCAAGCCAGGCAACTGGCTAAGTGCATTTCCTGTGCTCCGGGACTACAGCAACCTCCAGTTTTTCGGTGCCGCATCCTCCGATACGGTCACTGCGGAGCGACATCACCTCAACAGCTCCACACCGACCGTGAGCGCCACGGTGACCACGGCCTCACCCACCGACCCATATGGCCGCCGAGTTCTGCTCCCGATCATGAACAACCCGAATGTTGAATACCATCTGAAGGGACTCCTTGCCCCCACATTGAAGCTTTGGTTTGCTGACTGCATAAATGGAGATGACGTCGTCCTTGTCCTTCCCGACTACGGGCCGAACGCACGGTTGACCAAAGGCACAGCCATCACGGTCTCGTCCTTAACGGCTTTGCGCGCCGCAACATCCACCGCTTTCTTCAAAGACGGAAGCACCGTTTATCTGAAGTATGTTCGTGTTTCCGAGAGTTTCAGCGACCGCGATGAGTTGATTGTGTCCAAGTGATGCTTCTCATGGTGCCCCCCGACGCAAGGCCGGCGTCGGGGGCGGCCCCATCAGCCCCTTGTGTGGATATCCCCACTGGCGGAAGCCTCGCAAGCGACATGCCATCGCTTTTCTTTTGTTATAGGTGCAGGCAGAGCGAAAAATAGGGCTTCCCCTTTGACCCGGCAACGCCGCCGTGCGAGTAGTGGTTTTTCATTGAAAAGAGACTTACACGTGTTATTTTTTATTTAGCCTTTGCAAGGTGCCCTTTTCCTTCGTTCAATCCCCCCAGAATGTCACTCCCTCAAGAAACCGGAATCCCTCGCCAGGCCAAGGCGTTCAGCATCATCGAGTTGATTGTCGTGGTAGCAATCATAGCCATCATGATGGTTTTTGTTGCTCCCTCGATTTCCTCTCTTTTTGGAGCGCAAGGGGTGGCGAAGGCGGCGGCGGATGGGGTTGGGATTCTAGAGATGGCGCGGATGGAGGCAATGGCACGCAAGACCTTTGTGTATGTGGGGTTTGCGAGTGTGACAAATTCGTTCGGAAACCTGGAGCTCCGGATCGGTGCGGTGGCGTCCTTGGACGGTACCTCGGAAACCAGCGAGGCCAATTTGAGAGCGATCAGCCGGCTGGTGAAGATTGACCGGGTGGCTTTGGCGGGCTCTGGAGATCTGCCGGGTCTTGATGTGCCGGCGGGAGTCACGACTGATAGTTTTGTGAACCGTTTCCCTTCTTTTGCAGATCAATTTCCGAGCAGCAGCGGTTTCAGGGTGGGCGAGCAGGATTTTACGAACATGCCGATGATGATCATTTCACCGCATGGCGAGTTGCTGGAAACCTCGAATGCGATTGAACACCTTTCCTTCGCGGTGATTGGCATTCGTCCTTCGCGGGGCCGGGAGCCTGAAGCAAACCCCTCGAACTGGGCTGCGCTGGTTTATCATGGAGGGACAGGCAACGTGCAAACCCTGCGGCCATGAAGAGGACCACGATTTATTTTTCAAGTATCCATGTGGGAAGCGGCCACCGGGCATTTTCTCTGGTCGAGGTGGTGCTGGCATTGGGCGTGGTTTCCTTTGCGCTTTTGGCATTGATCGGTCTGCTGCCTGCGGGGTTGGGGGTTCAGAAAAGCTCGATGAATGAGGCCCGCTCCATCCAGGTGCTCAGTCAAATCGCGCAGGCCATGCAAGCCATTCGCCGGGATGAAGGCAGTGGGATGTTGGAGTTTCCGAGTCCGCTGGAGGTTCTGGATGTGACACCGGGTGCCGTGGAATTGTCACTGGCCAGCGATGGGACCCTCTCCAACCATTCCACCGATCTGAGGGGAACCATCATCATTGAGCAACTGCCCGCGCCTGCGGGAAGTCCGGGGCTTCTGCCTGTGTATATTTCGGTTGCCTGGCCGGCTTCCGCAACCCGCTCCGGAGGCGTCTGGAACAATGCGGAGGGAAGCGTCGAAACATTTATTTATGTTGCGGTCCCGAATTAGTTTTGGTCGGCCTCGTTTGTGTTGTTCCCATGGTTTGCAGGGAGCGTTCAGCCTGCTGGAAATTCTGGTTGCGACGGCCGTGCTCGCGCTGCTGTTGGGACTGACTTTTCAACTAGTATCCGAAACAAACCGGGCCATCGGTGCCGCACAGAAGCACCGGGGGGCAGCCACCCAGGCGGAGGCCGCCCTGGACCGGTTTGCTGCCGATTTTTCCACGGTCTCGCTTGGTGGCGGCATGTCTGTGATCATCAGGACGGGCAATCCCCTAGACAGCGAAATCGGATTCAGCTGCCTGTCCCGCCCGCCAAAAAGCGCGCTGGGAAACACATGGCCGCGGGGTGCTTTGGTGAGTTACGGGATGCAATCGCGCGATGAAAATGGTGTGACCTACAACGGCCTGCACCGGTGGGTGGCCCGGTTTGAGTTTAAGAACATCCTCGGAGCAAAGTTCAAGGAGTTGTCTGAGCAGGGCAGTCCCGATGGGGAATGGTCTCCCGTGGGGACTGGCGTGGTGCGGTTCCGGGTGAGTTATGTGCTTGATGATGGTTCCATCGTGCAGGAGCCGCCTGTCTATTCGATGAAATCGCCCGAGACGGGTGCCGACACCAGCTTCCTCAACGGCCTCATTCTTGCCCCGGGGTGGGATGCTGTGGCATGTTCCGAGCGGAACGCCCCGGTCACAGGCTCCTTGCAAGAACGGCATGTGAAATCGCTGATCGTCGCCGTGGCGGCCGTGGACCTCAACGTGTTGGCGCTGGCCGACCGGGCTGGCAGGGTGAACGAAATCCATTCCGTGCTCGGGGAGCCCGGCGCGAACGAAACCCCGCTGCAGGTTTGGGAACAAAACGTCGTGAACCTTTCCTTCGCCCCGCTCCGGGAGAACATCCGGTTCTATCAAAGAAGCATCAACATTCCCTGACCCCATGGTGAATTCCCGCTTTTCCTCCACCCGACCCGCCACGAATCGTGGCTTTGCATTGATCGTCACACTGGCCACGGTGGTCCTCCTGACCTTCCTGATTGTTGCCTTCTTCAGCGCTGTCACCGCCTCGCGCAAGCTTGGTGTCACACGCACGGGCGGTGTGTCTGCGGACCTGTTGGCGCAGGGCGCGCTGGCTGCCATTGAGAGCGACCTACTGGCGGAGATCCGCGCCAGTTCAAGTGCGATTGTGGCAGGAGCCAACACGTTCTACACTCCGAATGCCAACGCCAACATGCTCCCGCAGCGCGCGGTGGATCCTTCGATTGAAACCGACCCCTCCGCCACAGGCTATCCGGCATTTGTTAATCTGGTCAAACAGAGCGGTCACCCGTTTTTTACCAATGCACCGATCTTTGGATTCACCTCCACCAATGGCACGGCGATTCCTGCCCGCAATGGACGGGTGGTGAACCCCGTCCGTTGGTCCGCACCAATGCTGACCGGCGCGGATTTCTCAGCTGCCCAGGCACCGAAATGGGTTTACATCAACAGAGATGGTTACGCCACCACCGCCAGTGACAAAACAATCGGGCGCATGGCTTTTAACGTTTTTGATATTGGCGGATTGCTTGATGCCAATGTCGCGGGATTTGCACCAAAGTTGGGGGGAACCCAACTGCCGGATGAAGCCGGAACCAAGGGGCCGGCGGTCTGGGCTGATCTGCGCGTCCTGCCTGGCATCGAGGGATCGGCCTTCACATCGAGCAGCGTCTGGCCTCCGCAATGGCGGATCACGGGCGATTGGGCGACCTTCACGAGCGATGGGGCGTCCACCAGTTTCAAATATTACCAACGCACCGGGTGGCTCCAAGCCTTTCAGACCGCCGCCGGTGCCGCCTCCGACAGGATGTTTGCTTCACGCCAGGACCTCATTCGCTACGCCAAGGCGAACAGCCCAGGCACCTTTCAGCCCGATCCCAACGGCACGTCGATCCTCCCAGCCCTCCAGTATCTCACCACCTTCAGCCGTGCGCTTGAACAACCCAGCTTCCAGCCAGACCCGGATCGGCCGAAGGTGCTGAACGCCACGGAAAACGATGCGCATGGCAGGGATAACCAGATCAATCCGTCACTGCTGACTGCCACAAAAGCCAATGGAGCCCCCGCGGTCACCAAGAGGTTTCCCCTTTCTCGTCTCAGCCTGGTCGCCACTCCCGTCCCACCCTCCGATCCGCCCAACGATGCCGATATTCTGAAACACTTTGGCTTGACGTGGGACGCCACCAACAATCGCTGGAGCTACGAGCACGGTTCACCCGGCGATATCCTGCGTCTGACCGATGTCCCCGCCGACCGCGATCCGGATTTTTTCGAATTACTCAAAGGCGCTCTGATCGTTGGCAGCCTCGGCAAACAATATGGGGTGATCAATCCCCCCGGTTACCGCGGGCTCGGCCTCCCCTCGGAACTCGGACGCCAGGACGCCTCGATCAATTATCAAATCATCCAGATCGCCGCCAACATCATTGACCAGTCCGACAGTGACAGCTACCCGACACGGATTCTTTTTGATGGGCGCGAATTCTACGGCCGTGAGGACCTGCCGGGTCTGTATCGAGCGCGCTACTACCAAGAGTTGCTGGGTGCAATTCCTTCCTGGGCACCCAAGAGCCTCATCACTATGCGCATCACCCCGGAACTCTGGAATCCCCACCGCGCGCCAGCCGTTTCAAGCGGAGCGACTCCGGTGAATTTCCGGATTGTCGGAGACACTTCTCTTGGTTCCGGGCTTCGTGCAGCAACTTTTATCGGCCCGGGCGGTTTTCTTGCGGACTATACGTCAGAAGATCCCGGCGCTCCTGACTGCGACTCTCCCATTTCCTATACCCCCGGACAAGGTGCGAGCAGTGGAAATGCCAATGCGGGCATCACCTTCAGCATTGGAACGGGCAGCGCCAGCTTTCGGGAACCAACCGAGTTGGACATAGTCAGTTCAGCAAAAGTTCCCACTGCGAACGGGTTTCCGTCAGGTGTTCCCGATATGGCTCCCTCGGATACCAGCTCTCCTCGCCTCCCCGGCGATCCAGCGGCCGGCCGGCCGGACACCGTCGTATTTGCGACCAATGCAAACCGACTCGGGTTTTTGGTTGGATATGCGATTTGGGGCCCGGGGCCGCTTGGCCCCTACAAGGTCGTGCAATCCTGGGGCGGACCGCTCGCCTTGGAACTGCAATACCAGGATCCTACGGATGCCTCGCGTTGGTGGACAGTTGACCGCATGAACCAATGTTCGATTCGCGACCCCAATAATTGGATTCCACTCGGCGGGATGACTTTTATCTTATCCCGCACCGATCCCCGCACGGATCGATGGGGTTCCGTTTTTAAGTCCTACAATACCGTGGCAAATCTCGCGACCATTCCCACGGGCCGAACCAGCAACCCGGTCCCGGGAACATGGCTCATGCCTGTCGATCTTGAAGCCTCAGCACCCGGCTGGGTTTGGGGAGGCCCGCAGGGCGAACGGGCACGCGTCCAACGCAACAGCTCCGGCGATATTCTCCACTACAAGGATCCTGACAATGTCCTTCGTCGCGGAGACTCGGCCTATGCTTCCGATGCGACTTCCCGCGGTTGGCCGCAGAATACCGGCAACAATGACAGCCGACCGGTCATGCTCAACCGTCCGTTCCGTTCCGTGGCAGAGTTGGGTCATGTCTTCCGTGGCACACCATGGAAGAGCCTCGACCTGATGACACCTGAAAGCGGGGACCGTGCCCTCCTTGATGTCTTCTGTTTGACTGAAAGCCCGGAGGACCGGATTGTCGCCGGCCGCGTGAATCTCAATACCCGTCAGGCCCCTGTGATTCAGGCCCTTATTCAGGGGGTCGCACTGGTGGATGGCAATACCACGATCGCTGACAGCTTGATGGTTGAGCGAATGACACGAACGCTCACCGACTTCACAGCAGGCACGGACCCCGGGGAGGGTCCGCTCCGCGACCGCTCGGAACTCGTTGGGCGATTTGTGAGTGGAACAACCTTTGTGGGCGCTGCGCAGGGGATGGCCAATGAACTGGCCGTTGCGGATCGCCCCATTGCATTCAACCGCGACGCGATCGTTGCAGCGCTTGCAGATGCCGTCACCACCCGGGAATGGAATGTGCTGATTGATGTCATTGCTCAATCCGGCATGGTTTCCCCATCCGGTGAGTTTATCCCTCAGGGCGAGAGCCGTCTCTGGCATTCGCTTGCGATTGACCGGCCCACCGCAACGGTTATTGATCATTCCACCGAGGTGCCTGCCGAATGAAACGTCATATTCCAAACTTCTTTCCGAATTGTTTCTTAGCCGCTTCCCTCCAGTTCCTGATGGGCCTGCCTCCTGCGGGTGATGCCCGCGCCCAGACCTCCGCCCCCCCCATTCAGACACTACGGGCTCCCGACAAGACCCGGTGGGAGATCACGATTCAACCGAAAACAGAAGTCTCCAAAACGGGATCCTCAGAAACGGAAGGAGGAAAAAAAACAGACCCAAAGCCTGTTGCCGAGACCGCCGAGAAGGATGGGAGTTTTTATCATTTCCGCCAGCAATTCCGCGATGGCACCACGGCGAACTTCTACGCGCTGCCGCAACTCCAGTTTCTCCATGACCCGGAATCCGGACGAGTCACACGGCGGCTCGCAGACGAACCGGGATCAATCGATCTTGCCGAAAGCGATTTCCCGGAACTCTATTGGGTCATCGGCCAACCCGTCCGCCGCGAACAGATCAATGGCACCGAATTCCTCATCGTCGAGATCGAAGGCAGCGCGATGCCGCCAACACTCCGCGAAAAAAACAATCTTGAGGCTTTGCGCGCCTTGAGATCATCCCTGGGAGAGGCAGAACCTCAGGAAAAAACCACCGGTGATCCCAGCCGCCCCAGCGGACTCTTCCGCCTCTTTCTTGATCCAAAAACACGCCTGCCGCTCCGGCTGGAAACCCCAGCCGAGGTCCGTATCTACCAGTTCTCACCATCTGCCGGCCTCAAGGGCAAACTGCCGGAATCCGTGGCTGAAGCGGTTCGCTCGCATGAGGAGGCTCTCCGCCCACCCTCCGCTCCCTGATCCGGCTTACAAAAACTCAGAGGACTTGCAGGAAATTCCTGCCCCGGGACTGACCAATGGCAAGTCCAGCGCCCACAGGGAAACGCCTCCGTGCCCCGCGGGTTGCCGCCCCTCACGGGATTGAATAACCCCCTCCGCCTTTATTTCTCAAAAAAATCTATTGACCTCTAAACTTAATCATGTGTTATCAACTACAGTAAACGGTATCAACCCACTGCACCCCGTAATAATCCTATGAAAAATCCTTCCATGAAACTCGCCCTCGGTGTCGCCACGGCTGCGCTCACCATCCTCGCCCTTGGAACAGCCCCCGCACATTGAACCTCACTGGCGGCTTGAATGCGGCTGCGGGAGCCACCTTCACCTTTGAGCTGATGAACTCTTCGGATTTGCTAAGCTTGGGCAGCGGTGTCTTCACAGGCAGCACAACGGCGGGCTGGCTTGTCTTTAATTTTGCAAACTCTGGCGGACAGGCACTCCCGACGCCATGGTGATGTTGCGCCGCCGCAGGTGTTGATTTCAGGATAATTCAGGGTGAAAACAGGATGGCGCAGACCATCCCGGAATTTCAGCTTGTTGGTCCGAGTGATTCAAATGACTTCCGCTTCCACCCTTGTCCGAACGCTCCTCGCAATATCTTTGTCCGTCCATGGCCTTGCATGGTCTGCCGGCAAGCCTTCTGTGGAGCAACCGGCGGAGAAGAAGGTTTTGGTTGTTCTTCTTGGTGGCCAATCCAATGCCGGCGGTTGGGGTTATCATCAGCATCTGATCGACACGGGAAGCCCGCTCGCCCTGCCGCAGGAGGATGTGGACTTGTTTTCCGGCACGGGGCTGCCGGAGATCGTCAATCGGCTGAGCCCCTTGCAGTCAGGATCTGGAAACCCCAAACCCGCCAACCCCCAAGGCGTGCAGCAATTCCCTGCGTTGGTTGGCACCGAGGCGATGCTGAACCACTTTGGGCCGGAGTTGACCATGGGCCGGACCCTGCGTGACAGGATCAAGGACCCCAACGTCAAGGTGGCTGTGATCAAACACGCCGTGGGAGCCAGCAATCTCTACGGACACTGGAAGCCCGATGGAACGGCTGAAACCACCAAGGATGGTCCGATCTACAAGGCCTTTCATGCCACGGTGAAAAGCGGTTTGGAAGCCTTGCAGCAGCGGTATCCCGATTATCAAATCGAGATCATCGGGATGGGTTGGGTGCAGGGAGAATCCGATGCAACACCCGCCCAGGCCGGCAACTATGAAAACACCCTGACCACATTTATTCAGGACATCCGGGCGACCTACGGAGACAACCTCATCTTCGCGCTGTCCAAACTCTCCCCCAATCAGCCACAGAGCCCGGGACTGGACACTGTGCGGGCTGCCCAGGAGACCGTTGCCTCAAAGGACGACCGGGTGGTCGTCACGGAAACCATCGGGGAAAACTACCCGACGGCTGAAGGATTCGCCGAGGGGGCGCTGCATTACCGCTCAGCCGCGCTCCTCCAGATCGACAAAGATTTGGCGGAGGCCATCATGGCAGTAAAGAGCCCCGCAGCCCCTTCGGATGCGGCAGCTGAGTGAGGTGGTTTTATCCGCTTGAGTGATGCTGTTGGGACCTATGGGAGGACGACCACTTTGAGGCCCTCCTGACGGATGTTCACCTCCAAAGATTCCTGCAGGCGGTCGAGCGGGAAGCGATGGGTGATGAGGCTCTCAATCGGGAGGCCGATGCCCTGGGCCCGCCGGAGGAAATTGTAAGCGATCGGATATTCTTCGACGGTATAGACCCAGGAACCGACGACCGAGATTTCCTTCGAGCAGATGTCGTGGTGCGGGTTGATCGTGCAGGTGCCATTGTCCACGAAGAACCCGACCTCGCAGATGCCGCCGCCGCGTTGGACATATTTCCAGATGTTGCTGGCTGCGGCGGGAACCCCGGTGCATTGAAAAGCAAAGTGGGCACCGCGCCCGCGTGTGGCTGAGCGGACGGCCCCGATGACGCCATCCGTGCCGCTCTGGAGCTTGTAGTTGATCGCGGTCTCAGCCCCCATTTTTTTGGCCATTTCGAGCCGGTCCTCATCGCCGTCGAGGGCGATAATGTGTTGGACGCCCGAGGCGCGGACAGCAGCCAGCATGAGGAGCCCAATGGGCCCGCAACCTTGCACAAGCACACGGCTGCGGAAGTTGAGCAGACCGGTGCTTTTGGCCCGCTCCAGGGCATGCACAACCACGGCAGCCGGCTCAATGAGCATGCGCAACTCCAGACTCAGATCGTTGACCACAAAAAAAGTCGAGTCCGAGCGGACGATCATGTATTCGGCAAAGAAGCCGTTGAGGTGGGTGTCATCATCCGGAATGAGCCCGTGCACACGAAGGTTCTCGCAAAGATTCAGCCGGGCCGGCGTGTAGAGACAGGCATCGCACTGACCACAGGCACTCACACTCGTGACGATTTTGTCGCCGCGACGCACGGACTTTCCGCCGTGATCACGCTTCACATTTTTCCCGAGCCGAACAATTTCTCCTGTGCCCTCGTGACCCAGCACAACCGGAGCCAGATTCATCGGGTCACCGCGGAATTCATGCACATCAGTGCCGCAGACCCCGCAACCTTCGACCCGGATAAGGATTTCGTCATCAGTAATCTCGCGGATGGGAAATTCGCGGATTTCAATCCGGCCGGGCGCCGCCAGAACCGCCGCCCGGCACCGCGTTGGCACCGGGGTGGAGTCAACCGGATTGGAGGATATGGGAAGAGGGGGCTTCGGTGGAGTCGCCTGCGCGATAGCATCACGCACAATTTGCCGGATTTGTTCCTCGTTCATGTGATTAGTGAGGTCTGGATGGTTCGGTTGGGATCACAAGACGGCGGGATGACACGGAAAAAAGGCGGTGCGATCCGTCTCGCGCCCGGTAGGCCCTCCGATCATGGAACGCGTTTGTTGATGCGGGCGAGCATGGCGGCGATATCCGGTTTGACCGCCTGGCAAGACTTGGCGGCCTCCTGAAACCCGCACTCCGAGAGCAGGCAGGCCAACTTGGTGCTGATGGCGTTGAAGTGTTCCATCTCGTGGGGGCTCATGGGTTGCGGGCCGCGACCGGTGTTGAACCCGCGGAGGTTGACGCCCTCGCGGAAGCCCTCGGGGAAGTTGCCGGCGGCAAACATGGTCTTGATCAGTTCAAGCAGTTTGAATTGGATGCGCTTTGCTTCGTCAAAATCCCCTGTTTGGAAAGAGTTGTAGAGCTTCATCACGGCCTCCGGTGCGACTCCGCTGGTTGCGATGGTGCCGCCATCTGCTCCCATCATAAGCACGGGCAGCAGGATTTCCTCGGTTCCGATGAGACAGGTAAAGTCCGGGCGGATCGCTCTGACTTCGTTCAGCGTGTCCATAAAGCGCGGCATGTCGCGACTGCTGTCCTTGATGCCCACGATACGCGGGCAGTCGTTGACAAGTCGTTTGACCACTTCGAGACTGATCTCGTTGGAAAACTGCGGGATGTTGTAAAGAATGATATCGATGGGGGACTTTGCGGCCAGTTCGCGAAAATAGTGTTCGATGCTGTGCTGGCTGACTTTGAAATAATACGGCCCGGTGACCGAGACCGCCCGGCAACCCAGATCAGCGCAGCGTGTGCAGGCTTCGAGGACCATCGAGATATTCGGCTCGGCGGCACCGGCGAGAATCGGCACCCGCCCGGCTGCTTCGTCCGCTACGATTTCCACCACCCGGATGCGCTGCTCGAAACTCAGCCGGATGAACTCGCCCGTGCTGCCGTTCGGATACAACCCGGTGACGCCCTTATCGATAAGCCAGCTGACGTAACGCCGGAGTTCCCCCTCGTTGATCGAGTGGTCGGCGTTGAAGGGAACAACGTTCGGGGTGAAGATACCGGTAATTTTCATCTTCGTAACAATCCTAACCTTTTGGGATGAAGCAGGCGAGGGTGATTGTGGTTTCGGAAAACGACTGCGGACCTTGGCCGCAGATGATGGCAGGCGAGCGGTGCTCCATCTCGCCGAATCCACCGAATGATCCATCATCGCAAAAGAACTGCACGGCATCACCCTGGCTCCCCTGGTCGTTCAACGGGGCGTCGCAATAATGCAGCCCGGGATGCACGGGGAAACTGCGTGCGATAACGATCTGTCCTCTTTCGACCGGGCGGACGTAGCTGATGCGACCCGCGACTTCCGTAGGCGGTAGTCCGATTTTAAAAATGTTGGTGCCATGGATTCTTAAGCAAAACAAATCGTCCTTCATAGAAATCTCATCCGCCGGGCAAGGAGAAAAATAATCCCGGACGGTCGGTTCCTTGAGCAGGGGAACCTGCATTTCGCCGCCGTGCGGGACTTGAAGGATGGACCAGAGATCGACGGCAACCCCGGGCGTGCCCCCAAGGATTTCCACGGTGGTCGTGGTCTGTATGCCGAGGGAGGATTCTCCCGCGACGATATTCTGGTCCGCCAGCAGAGAAAAACGGCGGCGCAAGGCGAGATCGAGCGAGCGGTCTTTGCCGCCTGCATTTGTGAGCGTGAGGCTCACTTCTGCATCACACCAGCCATCACCCGTTCCCGTAACGGTCCAGTTATCGGGATCAAGCGGCGGCGGGACTTGGTAGTTGGCAAAATCGACCTTTTCGGTTTTTTTCCAGAACCACTCCGACTCGGGCCCGAGCCAGAGCCTCTCGCCGCCGAGGTTCCAGGCAGCGGAGGATTCTTTCGGCGACCAAAGGGCCTCGTGTCCGTTGACGTCAAGGCCGAGCATGCGTCCGCGTTCGGGGAGGATGTGAATTTTGCCGTGGGGTGTGGTCCAGGTGATGCTCATGAGTTTGGTTGTTGGGGTTGGTTGCTAATAGCTAAAGAGGGAGCCGGAGCGCGGGGCGGTGTTTAACTCGGTTTCGTGCATTCCGAGGCGCGAGGTGGTGATGAAAAGCGAGCCATCCGGCGCGAGGCAGCAGGACGAAGTGAGCGGGCAGCCGGTCACGATTTTTTCGAGCAGTTCGCCCGTCCATGGGTTCCAGCGGCAGACGCAGCCCGCTCCCCAATGGGCGACCCAAATCGTGTCATCGAGCGCGACGCACATTCCATCTGGGAAGCCGAGTTCGTCGGGCACGCGGATCACCGTGCGTTTGTTGGAGATCGAGGAATCTCCCACTTCAAAGTTGAAGGCCCAGACTTCACGGGTCGGGGAATCGATAAAAAACATCGTGGCATGGTCGGTCGTCCAGCCGAGGCCATTCGCAATGGTGAGGTTATTGAGCACCCGAACGAGGCAGGATCCGTCGAGACGGTAGAGCGCGCCGGCACCTTCCACTGATCCGTCATTCGACATCGTACCGATCCAAAACCGTCCTGCTGGATCGAGTTTGCCGTCATTCGCCCGGTTCCCGGAAATGTCCGATTCGATCTCGCAGACAGTGTCTGTGACTTGGCCCGAGTCCCAATCAACCCAAACAATCCGTTTGGCAAACGCCATCAAAAGTCGCCCGTCATCATGGGGAGCCGCAGCACAAACCGGCTCTTCAAACGTGCGGGTTTCGACGGTGCCAGTGGCTGGCTGAAAGGAATGCAGTTTACCTCCGGTGAGATCGACCCAGAGCAGACGCTCATGGACAGAATCCCAGACAGGGCCTTCCCCATGTTCAGCACGAAGATCCACCGCAAGCCGTGCGAGTCTTGATGTCATTTCGGCAGGGTGTTGGCCAAGGCCAGCACGATTGCTGCGACCAGCAGGAGGGCGATGGCCAGATAGATCAAGGATCGGGCCTTTGAGGGAGCCCCCTTCCATTCCCCCGAAACGAAACCGAGGATTTGCCCGCCAATGATCTGCATGCCTTGGGACATGCCGAATCCCACGGACGCACCGAGCACGCCGAGGGCGAGCATTCCTTGTCCCATGAGCAGAACCCCGGCAAAAAACTGGATACCGATCAGAGCCGAAACAAACACCTGACCCGGGTGCTTGGCGAACCGGCCCCATGAGCCCTCGCGGGTGATCAGGATCGCCGGATAGACGACATTGACCAACATGCCTGCCAGCAGAGCGATGGCCCAGACGGACGCGTTGGCCGCGACCGGACCAGCCCCCTGGGCAGTGACAGCGCGGACAATGTCGTCCTGGCTGAAAATGAAGGTGAAGCTGATGCCAGCCGAAAGAATCCCGCAGATCGTGATGAGGAGCATGTTGGTGGCATAGCTTCCTTGCGGCGCGGCCGAGGCTCCCGCGGCGGATTCGCGCAGAAGGCCTGAGCGCCCGCAGAGCACGACGCCGGCGAGCATGATGACGACGCCGAGTAGCACCACGGCACCCGTCGCGCTCACGATCGAGGGTGCACCCGCGAAGAGCCCGCTTCCTTTCAGAACCATGGGCAGGGTGACGCCGAGAGACGCGCCGATACCAGTCAGAATCGCCATACTCAAGCTGGCTCCGATTCGTGTCACCGAGATGCCGAAAAGCACATTGGCAATGCCCCACGCCAGCGAGAAAAGGTTGGCCTTCAAAAGTGTGCCGGGCGGAACTTCGGCATACGCGGCAAAGAGGTTGGGAACGCCAAGGAGGGCAATCAGCCAGGGAGCAATCAGCAACCCGGCCACCATTCCAGCGAGCCACATGTGACCAAAGGAAAGGTTGGGACAAACTTTCATCGGCCAGCTCATCGAACCGATGAGGAGTCCCGCCGAAACAACAAGAAGGATGCCAGTCAGAGTTTCCATAATTTTAGGCTTTGCTGTCAGTGATGGCTTTCGAGGCGTAAGGCTCGCGGCTGACCAGGAGGCTCGTCATGCCAAGATCCGCGAAGATATTCGCCCCGGTGACGCAGGATGAATCGTCCGATAGTAGAAAGATGCAGCACTTTGCGACCTCATCCGGTGTGATCAGACGCTGACCGGGGATGTTGGCATTCCAGTAGTCGAGGCATTCCTTTTCGCTCGGTGCGGCGGCGACGATATCCTTCCAGATTTCCGTCTCGCACAGCCCGGGCGAGAGGATGTTGACGCGGATGCCGAACGGAGCGAGTTCGACGGCGGCGGCCTTGCTATAACCGACCATTCCGCACTTGGCCGCATCGTAAGGTGCGGCACCGGCCAGCGAGGCATGGGTGTGCACGCTGGCAATCTGCACGATGGATCCTCCGCCGCCCTGACGGTGCATCTCACGGGCACAGAGCTGGGTCAGGAGGAAGGAACCGGTGAGATCAACATCCAGGACCCGCTGCCACTCCTTGGGGTCGATTTCAAGAAATGGCTTCACATAATTAACACCGGCGTTGTTGATCAG
>JBGSSC010000571.1:0-4698 GCA_041737265.1 Terrimicrobiaceae bacterium
ATGATCAACAACCAAGTCCACCGGCACGAGCGGTTCGATGATCTGCGGATTGCCACCGGCCGCAGCGACTGCGCTGCGCATCGCAGCAAGGTCCACCAGAAGCGGCACCCCCGTGAAATCCTGCAGCACAATCCGCGCGACAACGAACGGGATCTCCTCAGCCGCCGGAGCTTTCGCATTCCAGCGTGAAAGGGTCTCCACATCCCTCCACGAAACCTTTTTTCCGTCGCAGTTGCGAAGCACCGACTCAAGGACGATGCGGATGCTGACCGGCAGCCTGGAAATACTGCCCAGCCCCGCCTCTTCGAGGGCGGGCAGGGAGTAGAGGTGGCCGGTCTTTCCGTTGCCGGTGTCGAAGGTGCGAATGGTATCTCTGCTGGTCATTGGAAAAATGGAATCGAAACAGGCCTCCGGCGCGAGCAATAATTGCGAACCGCCGCGAAATAGGCCCGCAGAATCGCTGGCACACCGCCAAGTTTGCGCTTTATTGGCAGACACCATGACGCCTCTCGTTCTCCTGGTCGGTTTCCTCGGGTCCGGAAAAACGACCCTTCTCAAAAACCTCGCCCCCCGGCTCACCGGGCGGGGGCTGACGCCAGGCATCATCATCAACGATTACCAAAATGCGCAGGTCGATGCCGGACAGCTCCGCGCTCTCGGCATCGAGGCGGGTGCAATCTCCGGGGACTGTGTCTGTTGCGGCTCGCGGGAGGAACTCGTCGAGACCCTGGCCGGCTTCGAACACGGAGACGGACGCGTGGCACTCGTGGAGGCCAACGGCACGACCGACAGCGAGCAGTTGATCGAGATGCTCTCGCTCGAACCGCGCCTGGGGGGATTTTGTCCACCCATGCAGGTTTCGGTGGTCGACGCGGTGCGCTGGCAAAAGCGCTTTTGGCACAACGCCCTGGAACGTGAACAGGCACGCACCGGAAATCGCGTGTTCGTGAGCCGGGCCGGAGACGTCAAGCCCGGCCGCCTCGCGGATGTTCAGGCCTCTCTGGAAAAACTCGGTTTGCCGGGATCCCTTTCGACGGTGGAGACGCTCACCGATGAGATCACCGGCCTCGCAGGCGAAATGGGTCCCCTTCCTCCGCGATCAATCGGCGCCCCCCGGCCGCACCACCATTCGCATGATCACGAGCATCACCACTTCGCATCCCTGGAACTCCCCCTTTCGGACCCTGTTGACAGATCTCTCTTCGAAAATGCACTCTCCCGCCTGCCTGCGGGCGTTCTTCGTGCCAAGGGGCTCGTTCGTTTTGCCGACGCCCCCTCGGAATTTCTCGTCTTCCAGAAAGTTGACCATTTCGACGCGCCCCAATTCTTCCCGGTCGGGCCCTCCCCTCAAATCCGCAACCCCCTTGCTCTTTTCATCGGCCCCACCCTCGACCAGGCCGAAATCGAAGCGACCTTCGGGCCTCTGATTCCCTAATCCGGCGTAGCCGGTGCCACAGGTGGGTTTGTTGGCAAGGGGACCCGGTGAGAAATAACCGCCCACGCCGCCGGATTAGAAAATTTTTGCTGCGCAAAATGGAGGGAAAGCAAACATGTTCCCGCTGAGCTGCGATTCGGCAGAGAATTCCGAATCAACAATCGGAAATCTTCCCCCTTTCATTCCTTCCCATCCTTCGCGTGAGGCCTGCCTCGTTTGCGATAAAATTAATCGGAAAGGGATATGTAGTCGCCCATTTCATAGAGCTTCGGGTCGCGTGACGGACGCTTCTTCCTGGCTTTAAGGAGGGCTTTAACCGCTCCCTCAGCTTCTGCTCCTCCGAAGGATCCCTCCCCGAGATCCTCAAGCGCATCCCCGAACTCCTCCTCCAGTTTTTCGGGGTCCTCACCGCTCTCGAGCCTGCGGAGCATTTGTTCCATTTCCCCCGGCATTTTTTGTCCTGTCGCATCGGCCATCTTGCGCATGAGGCGGCCGAGTTGCCGGGGGTCCGGGTTGTTTTCGTCGATACCGGCCATTTCACTTTCCATTTCGGCCATGGCCCGCTCGAGCCTCGGATCAGCAAGGGCCTCAGGTCCATCGGCAGATTTTTCCTTTGCCCGGCCGGTGACCGCGAAGCGCGAGATGAGGCGCTCCATCCTGGCCTTCGGTTTGTCCGGGCAGCGCGGGGTTGACGCTCCCTGGGCAAGACTCCTCGCGAAGAAGGAATAAATCTTGTTGGTATCCGGAGAGTAAAATTCGTAAATCGGCATAGTTTTGTTAACAGCGTTTCCCAGTCATCCTGCCAGCACAGGTCCCGATCTTCAAGCAACCGCACCGTGAAGATCTTCGAAACCCTGGCACCTTTGGTTCTCCTCATTCTGCTGGGTTGCGGCCTGGCGCGGATCCGGTTCCTCGGCGGGCAGTTCATCAACGACCTGAACAAGCTGGCCTTCTGGGTTGTGCTGCCCTCGATGATTTTCGTGAATGCCTCGCATGCATCGGCTCCGGCCGGGCGTGCGGTTTCGGTGTGGCTGGTCCTGCTGGGGGCAACGCTCCTGATCTGTGGTGCCGGCTATGCGGCGGCCTGGCTCCTCCGGCTCCCGAGGGCATCCCATGGCACGATGGCGCAGGCGGCGTTCCGGGGAAATGCCGCATTCATCGGGCTGCCTGTGATGGCGTTCAGCCTGCCGGCAGGCAGTCCGGTCATGCCTCTGGCGGTTGTCGTGATGACGGCCATGATGGCAACCTACAACATCCTTGCGGTGTTGGTGCTCCAGGGTGGTCGCGGGAGCATGCGGGAAATGGCCTTCTCCGTTGCAACGAATCCGCTGCTGATGGCAGGCATTCTGGGGCTTTTGTGGGGGGGCTTGAGCCTGCCCATGCCGACGTTTGTTGATCGGACGTTGCTCTTGCTGAGCGGTGCAGCGGTCCCGATTTCCCTTCTCTGCATTGGCGGATTTCTTGCCCTGCATCCGATTTCCGGCCGGGCGGGAGCCGTGCTCGTGGCAGCGACTCTGAAAGTCGGCGTGCTGCCCGCGCTGGTTTTCGTCGGCGCCACCCTCGCCGGGTTGGATTCCGCTGAGATGAAGATCGCGCTCATTTTCTCGGCCTGCCCGACGGCGGCAGCCTCCTACACGATGGCGGCGCGCATGGGAGGCGATCAGCAAATTGCGTCGGGGGCCGTGGCAGCCAGCACTCTTTTTTCCGGGCCGGTCCTCGCGCTGGCGCTGTGGCTTACCCGCTGACCTGCTGGCGGGAGATGGCCTCCTCGCTGAGCACCCCGATGAACGGGAGGTTCCGGTAGTGGCCCATGTAATCGAGCCCATAGCCGACAACAAACTGGTTGGGAATATCAAACCCGATGTAGCGGGATTCAACCGGTTCCTCGCGGGGAATATCCTTTCGCAAAAGTACGCAGCACGAAACGTCGGCAGCACCCGCCCCCTCAACAAGTATCTGCCTCACGGCCGCAAGTGTCCGCCCGGTGTCCAAAATATCGTCCACAAGCAGAACATGGCGGCCTTTCACATCGGGCACTTCCTTCTGCTTCAACGTGACGACCCCGGAACTTTTTGTGGCACCGTGGTAACTGGCGACGGAAATACAATCGACCTTGAGAGGAAGAGGAATACGACGAAGGAGGTCGCCGAGAAACAGGCAGCTTCCGTTGAGGATGGCCACGACGGTCAGGTCTTTTCCTCTGTAATCTTTGGTGACTTCGCAGGCAATTTCATCCAGGCGGGCCAGGATGGTGGACTCATGGAAGAGAACTTTCTCGATGTCTTGAAGCACGGGGGAGACCATGTCTTGCGCGTCTGGAACGGGCAAGCCCGATCCTCCCGCGCTTGACACCCGCGCTCACGCTGCTTCTTTATCCTCCTGCCATGAGGTTTCCACTGCCGCTTACCGCCAAGATCGCATCGGTTATCGTTGGCAAAAAGCTGGCCCGCGTGGAGAAATTCGCAACGGTCCTTCAGCTTGAGCCCCTCCATACCTGCAACCTCACCTGCACAGGGTGCGGGCGGATCCGGGAGTACTCGACATCGCTCAAAGACGTAATGCCGCTCGAGGATTGTCTGGGTGCCGCACAGGAATGCGACGCGCCGATGGTTTCAATCTGCGGGGGTGAACCACTGATTTATCCGCAGATCAATGAACTGATTGCCGGCATCCTCGACCAGAAGCGTATTGTCTATATCTGCACGAACGGGGTTTTCATGCGCAAAAAAATGCGGGAATACCTGGTCGGTGAGTGGCTCGCAGGCGGAAAATCCCGTGAACGTGCCACCTCCTTGATCCAGATCCTGATTTCGGAGGAACTCCTCACCCCGGCTCAAGCCGCGGAAATCGAAACGGCCAACACCACGCCGGCAGCACCGATCCGGCCGCACTCCGCCATGTATTGGAATGTCCACCTCGACGGCCTCGAGCGGACCCATGACCTCATCGTCGAACGGGAGGGCGTCTTCAAGGAATGCATCGCCGCAATCCGGATGGCCAAAATCCTCGGCTATCAGGTCGCCACCAACACCACCGTTTATAAGGAGACCGACATGGACGAGATCGAGCGCATGTTCGACTACCTTTCGTGGCTGGGTGTGGACGGTCACACGATCTCACCGGGCTACGACTACGATGCCGCGAAGGAGGACATGCGCAAGCGCCTCAACCTCGAGCCGGAAAACTTTTTCCTCACCCGTGCCGCCACGAAGGAAAAGTTCGTCAATATTGCGGAGTGGGGCCGCAAGTACACCCTCTACGGC
>JBGSSC010000597.1:0-2385 GCA_041737265.1 Terrimicrobiaceae bacterium
CACCCTGCGCCTCCTTGCCTCCCTGTGCCAACGCCCCGTGCTCACAATCACCCTGGCCAGCAAGCAACACGGCATGAGCTTCCCCACCGCTAGCAAAGCGATGGAACGCCTCATCGCCGCCGGCATCGCCCGCGAATTCACCGGACAACGCCGCAACCGCGCCTTCGTCTACGACGCCTACCTCAACATCCTCAACGAAGGAGGCGAACCGGTTTGAAAGGTGGAAGGATGAGTACCTAACTTTTTTGAGCCTGCCGCAGTTCGAGCATGTAGCTGTTGAACGGGGTGATCCCCCACATGGGGAGAAGGGTGGTTTGGAGGCCGTTCCGGCCTGTGCATTCGAGCAATTCCTCACGGCACGGGAAGTGGATGCCGCGAAAGGGGATCCAGCCGGAGGCATTCACGAACCATTCCTCGCCGCGGGTCGCCCGGAATCTCCAACTCTCATCCCGAAGCGTGAGGCGGACCAAACCCACGCCGCCGGGGGCAATCCTCGCAGATATTGCCTCAAGGAGCCGGGCCTGATCGTTGGAGCTGAAATAATGGATCACATCCAGCATGACCACGTCGCCGCAATGGTCGGGAAGATCGAGCGCATCCCGTGTGGAAAAATCACAACCATCAGCATCCAAAGCCCGGTTTGCAGCGGCAATTTTTTGTCCATCCGCATCAAGCCCGACAATGGGGGACGTGTGTCCGCAGGCCCGCAGGTAGGAGGCCAGGAAGCCCGCTCCACACCCGATATCCAGGAGGGGATGCTTCGACTCCGCCAGACATTTGGCAACGAAAGGGTAGGAGGGATCGAGCAGGGCCTTGCCAAGGGCATTGTAACGCAGCGAAGTCCGTGGCTGAAATCGACGGGAGGCACGCCGCGCGGCAGAAAAGTTCATCGGGCTTTCCGCAGGCCGGGCAACAAAATGAGCCCGGCACAGCCCCATAGCAGAGTCACAAGAGCACCAAGAAAGGAAATCGATACCGCGCGGGCAGCCGGAACTCCGGCCAGATCCCCAAGCAAAGTGACAAACGCCGCTTCCCGCACGCCAAAGCCGCCCACGCTCACAGGCAGCGCAGCAAGCAGGTCCACCAAGGGCATGAACGACAGAAAATCAAGCAGCAGAACCTCCACGCCGAACGCACGTGCGGAAAGGTAAAATGTCAAAAAATAGGCCAGCAACATGCCGACCGAGATTAATGCCGCCGCGAGGGTCGACTTCCAACAGGAAAGAAAACGGCCATACGCCGCCGCAAAGTCTTCGATCGTTTGGCGTCCGGGCATCTTTTGAGGAAGCCGCGAAACGGCTCCGCGGGCGGAGAGAACGAAGGAGAGTGAAAGAAGAAGGCTCACCACCACCAAATAGATGACGAGCAGATGAACCATCGCGGACACGGCCGGACTCTGCATCAGCCAAGTGTAACGCATCGGGATCAGCACTGCCGAGCAAAGCACCAGGGCGCCCAGCCCGCTGATCCGGTCCATCACGGCGGAAAGCACTGCGCTCCGTGCGGAGAATCCGCGGGCAACCAGCCAACCGGCCTTCACCGCATCACCACCCACGACCCCGGGCAGGAAGCTGTTGAAAAAGAGCCCCACAGCGCCGATTCGCAGTATCGCCAGTCGAGGGATGTCGATACCCAGCACGCGCAGGAAAATCCCCCAGCGCAGAATCCCCATCAGGCAACCAGCACCCGCCACCAGAGCCGCCGCCAGCAACCACCCGCGGTCCGCCCCGGAAAGTGCTTCAAGGACTTCCCTCCGGAATTCGGGATCGCGAAAAATCCATCCCAGAAGTCCGAGAGTCACCAGGCATTGGAGAACGAAAACGAACCACTTTTTCACCCGTCTGAATCTCTCCCCGATGCGAGACGTGCCGCCAGGAGAGCGGCTGCAATCATGCTTGATGGATCCGCCTGTCCCTGCCAGGCAATGTCAAATGCCGTTCCATGATCCACCGAGGTGCGAATGATCGGCAAGCCGAGGGTCACATTTACTCCGTCCTCGAAGGAAATCATCTTGAAGGGGATGCCCCCCTGATCGTGATACATGCACAGATAACCGTCAAAACGGCCTATGGCTTGCGGGGTGAATGCGGTGTCTGCCGGGATGGGATCCGAAATATCCAAACCCGAAGCCCGCGCTACCGACGCGGCTGGAATCAAAATCTCAATCTCTTCCCGCCCGAAAATCCCCTCCTCCCCTGCATGCGGATTCAATGCGAGCATCCCCAGCCGCGGCCGGCACCCGAGCAGGCGGGTCAGGGCCTGGTTCGCCAGCTCCGCAGTTTCCACAATCCGCCGACGGGTCAAGGACTCCGCCACGCTCGCCAGGGATTGGTGGCAGGTCACAAAGATGCAGCTCAAGCGCTGGCTGGTCAGCATCAATGCATA
>JBGSSC010000635.1:0-4040 GCA_041737265.1 Terrimicrobiaceae bacterium
TCAAGACGATCATCCGGAACCAACTCACAGACCCGCGATTTTACGAGGAAATGTCAAAACTCCTCGATGACCTGATCCTGCAACAGCGCAAGGATACAAAGCCCTACGAAGATTTTCTCAGCAAGGCGGAAGCACTGGTCCGGCGGATGGCACAGAAGAACACCGGAGGTCACCCCCATGTGCTCAACGGCCATCCGGAGGCCCTCGTCCTCTTCAACAATCTGTCACATCTTCCCTCGACCACATTCCAGTCCCCATCGGACGAGGATGCCAAGGCGGCGCTGGCCCTCAAACTCGATCTCGCCATGCGGGAGAGGGCACCAGCAGGCTGGAGGGGAGACGACACACGGGAGAAGCAGGTGCTCAATGCCCTGTTCCCCATCATGGAGCGGGACCGTGCAGCGACGCAGGCGATCTTTGAGATCATAAAAAATCAACCCGGCTTCTGATGGCCGAGACCATCCAGATTGGAGAGCTTTCGATCTTGGTGACGAAGAAGGACATCAAGAACGTCCACCTCTCCGTCCATCCGCCGGATGGTCGAGTCACTTTGGCCGCACCTAAGGCCACCCGACTTGATGTCGCCCGCGCCTACGCAATCTCCAAGCTGGGATGGATCCGGGGTCAACAAAAGAAACTGAAGACCCAGGCAAGGGAATCTCCCCGGCAATTCGTCGAACGGGAGAGCCACTATCTGTGGGGCCGTCGGCACCTCATGGCCATCACCTATCGGGAGTCGAAACCCAACGTTTCGCTCGACCACAAGCGTATCTCCCTGACCGTGCGCCCCGGCAGCGACAGAAAAAAACGCGTGGCGCTCATCCATGAATGGCATAAATCCCTCCTCCACGAGGTCATTCCTCCACTCATCGCGAAGTGGGAAAAAAAACTGAAGGTCAAGGTCGGGAAATATTTCCTCCAGCGGATGAAAACAAAATGGGGCGGCTGCAACCCCGTCGCAGGAAACATCCGCCTGAACACCGAACTCGTCAAAAAGCCAAAAGACCTCCTCGAATACGTGATCGTCCACGAAATGGTCCACCTCCTCGAACCAACCCACAACGAACGGTTCGTCACCATTCTCCAAGAGCACTACCCCACATGGCGCGAAGCCCGTTCCGAACTCAACGAACTGCCACTGACCGCAGAGATTTGGAGGGAGTGAGATCGACGTGAGTGTCATCCACATTTCCCGATCTGGAAAAACCTACCGGCTCCATGTTTCAAAAACTTCGACTGGCAAAGACAAATTCTTCTTTTCGACAAAAAGCGATGGCGTCCTCGCGGAGAAGATTCCTGACGGATTTGAGGTCTATGAAACTGTGGACTCCCTGGTGTTTCTGCGCCGCAAGACAGCAAGCATCATTCCGGAGGACGAGTTCGCCATGATCCAGTCGTCACTGGATGAGATTCGGGGGAACGCGAGATTCAAAGCCGAGATCAAAAAGAACATGATCGTAATCCATCAGGCCGACGACTCCTTCAGCCGGGCGGAGATGCTCCCTCCATGGATCAGTGCAGTCAAGGCCGAGGCACTAAAGGCACAATTCGCCTCCTACCAGCCCGTCATGCGGTTCGTTCTTGAGCACAAGGAGAAGCGACTCTTTCGCCCTGAACGGTTCTGCTTCAAGGGAAGCGTGGACGATTGGATCCTCCTGGGACCTCCGGGACCACTCAAAGAGCTATCTGCTGAATTTCTCAAACACCTCGGAAAAGATTCGTTCTACGAGTTGATGTGTAAGCGTAACTTATAGCACAGGCCGCTATAACCGACGGTAGATTTTCCATAACCGTCAGATCGCAGAGATCTGACACATCTACAACCCGCTACGCAGCGGCTGCTTGATTGGACCGGGAGGAGGAACGGTTCTTGGCCCAGTTTACTGGGGTGAGAGCGGAGATTGTGTGGTTGGTGGTGCGGGGCAAGCGGGTGAGAACGTCGTGAAGGTAGGCGTAGGGATCAATGCCCAGGCGGCGGCAGGATTCCACGATGGTGTAGAGGATTGCCGTTTTCTTTCCCGCCTCGGCCGCTCCGATGAAGAGCCAGTTTTTCTTGCCCACGGCAGTGGGGCGGATGGCATTCTCAATGAGATTGTTGTCGATCTCCACGCGGCCTGCATCGAGATAAACGAGCAGGGAGTCCCAGATGGAAAGCGCATAGCTGATAGCCCGACCTGCATTGCTCTGGGGCAGGAACTTGGGTTTCATGATTTTGAGGGCTTTTTCCATGCGTGCGAAGATCGGGCGGGAAGCCGAGTTGCGCTCGGCCTCCCGCAGAGCAGGTCCGGCTCTTCGTTTTCGCAGAGAACGCTCCAAAATGTAAAGTTCCCCGATGTGGCTGAGAATGAAGTTTCCCAAGACGGGAGCTTGTTCAAGGGCCTCGTAAAATTTGCGCCTCACATGAGCCAGGCATCCGGCCATCACAACCTCCGGGTGTTCCTTGGCAAAGCTGCCATAGGCGGCATAGGCATCGGTCTGAAGGATGCCGGCAAAGTCCTCACGCAGGATCTCCTTCACGCATTGGGCAGAGCGGCTTGTCTCCCAGTGGAAAATCGCGTCGCCACCGGGGCGCGAGGTCACCCACATATAGCCCAGGGAAGCCTTCCCTTCTCCGGGCTCCAGATAGCGAACCGGCGTTTCGTCCATCTGGATGTAATCCCCACCAAGCACTCCGTGTTGGAGGATTTTGTAGATGGGCTCCAAGCGGTCGGCCACCATGTCCACCCAGCGCACCATGTTTTGCCGGGGGATGCTGACCCCGTGGCGGCTCTTGAAGATGCCTTCCTGGCGGTAGAACGGGAGATGATCCACATAACGGGACACCACGATGCTGGCCAGCAAACCGGGAGCCGCCATGCAGCCGTCCTGGAGTTTTGCTGGAAGAGGCGCGATCACCGGTTTGGCATCCTCGGTGTTTTTGCGCACATACTTGCGCCGCACGGTGCGCACTTTGCGGAAGGCACCCGGGGTGTAATCCAGTTGCTCACTGACTTCGTCCCCGATGTGCTTGTAGGCCGACGGCTCGGCCTGCACTTCCAGCGGATCTATGATGGTTTCCTCAACCGGAAGATTATCGGGGATCCCGGGAGTGCGACGGGCTTTCTGTTTGCGGTCATGGTCGGGCTTTTCCTGGAAGGTCCCCGCCTCTTGCCCGGTGGCGGGGACCAATTGAAAAAAATCCGGCTGGTTGGGATTGAATGGCTCGCTTTTGGTCCCGTAGATCATACGCGAGAGCTTGTCGACTTTTTGACGCAGGAGCATGTTCTCAGCTCTCAATCGCGCGTTCTCGTTGCGCAGGTGGGTGATCTCGGCTCGCAGTTCGGCGATGACCTTATCACGCTCTTCAAGCTTCTTGAGAAGCTCTCTTATGGTGGGCTCTGCCATCGTCTATTAGCATAGCAGATCACATGCCAAAGTTTGCGCAGGCCGCGACTTTGCTTAGCTATTTTTCAGCCCCTTTCATACCACGGCCTCATCTTCGCTCCTCGCAGGTCAATCCCGTCGGTGAGCATGGCTAGTGCCTCCGCTCGCAGCATCACTTTGGGCGATCCTCCCTCGGCGAGTTTCGGCCAGGAAAACGTTCCCTTCTCCAAGCGCTTGCCCATTACCCACATTCCGCTGCCGTCGAAATACAAAATCTTGAGCCGGGTTCGCCTCCGGTTGCTGAACACAAAAAGTGCTCCGCTGCGCACATCTTCCCCAAGGACCCCACCAGCCAACGCCGACAACCCCTCGTAGCCCTTGCGCATGTCGCAGGGCTCCACCGCCACAAAAATGCGCAGATTGCCCGAAAAGCTCAGCATGGCTTGCCCATCATGCCCAACCCCCGGATGACTTCCGCCGCCAACCCCGCCTGTCTCGAATTGACCACCTCCATCTTCACGGCTCCCCCGATTTCAACCACCAGGGCTTCTCCGCTGCCTTCCACTCTGGCCTCCACCCATTGGATGCCCTTCAAGCCGGCGGCATCGGGTACGCTCCCATTGCCCCCGGCTTTCCCCACCCAACTCATGAGGGTCGGATACTTCACCCCGGAATAT
>JBGSSC010000717.1:0-2744 GCA_041737265.1 Terrimicrobiaceae bacterium
CCGCTGCGGTAATAGGCTTCCGATCGAAACCAGTCGGTGATTGTCCAGTTCACCCGCCGGATCGTGCCCAGCGCGCCTCCCTGGACCAGCTTGCGCACCTCTTGATACCGGGGGTCCGTACGCTGGTTGAACATCGCCGCAAACACCTGCTTTTTGTCGCGGTGGGCTGCAATCAAGCGCTCGCAGTCGGCCTTGTGAACCGAAATCGGTTTTTCTACCAGAACGTGCAAACCCGCTTTCAATGCCTGAATGCCTATGCTTGTGTGAGAAAAGTGCGGGGTGACGATCAGGACGGCATCGGCTCTGCCCGAGTTTATGAGTTCCGCAGCCGTGCCGAAGAAGGGGATTTCAGGGAAATGGCCCGCGGCTTTCGGGTCCTCGTCGCAAACGGCAGTCAACTCACAGCCCGGTACATCGCCGGAGTGAACCGCCCGGCAGTGGCTCTGTCCCATGCCCCCCAGTCCGATGACACCGAGACGGACCTTGGAAGGCTTGCTGATTTTCTTTGGCATATGCCCAACACGTGTTAGTTAAAAGGGAGTGCCGGGTCAACGGAAAATCGGAAATTTTTCATCCACAGCCTCGTTGGCCCGGTTTCTGGGTCTGAGTCGATGGACCGTTTCCCGTGCACTGAACGGGCGGGACGGGGTGGGGGAGTCCACGGTCCGGCGGGTCGTGGAGACGGCGGCCAGGCACGGATTTGCTCCGAGTGCGCTGGGCCGGGGGCTGCGGGCGGGGGTGACTCCCTTCATCGGCCTGTGTGTGCCGGGAATTGAGGACTACTCCTTGTCGGGAAAAATTTCGATGTTTCAGGATTTGATCGGAGCGCAGGGTCTGGATCCGATTTTTCAGATTACCGATGGGACAAGGGAATCCGAGGAGCGTGCGCTTGCGCGGTTTTCAGCCATGCGTTGCCGCGGGTTGGTGACTTTTGCATCACGGATTCCGCCCGAGCGGGTTGTCCGGGTGGCTGAAGGCATTTCCAACCTGGTCCGGGTGGATCCGGTTGTCGCCCCTGCCGCTGTGGGATCGGTATCCACGGACAGGGCGAAGGCAATGGCGGAAGCCATCGGGCATCTTGACTCTCTTGGCCATCGATCGGCATGCATTGCAGGGATTCGTGAGGGCGACGCCTATGCGTCTTCAAGGCTCGCCGGGCTGAAGAGTTCGGCCTCGGGAGTCGGCTGGAGAGAGCGGTCTCTGGTCTATCTTGATGTGGAAGACAGGGAGGAGGACTTCGCATTCGGAAGAGCCCTTGCTGCGGCGTATCTCGCGCTTGGCTCACGGAGGCCGCGGGCCATCGTAGCGGTAAACGACCGGGTTGCTTTTGCCATGCTGATGGTGCTTGCGGAGGCGGGCTGCGAGGCACCGGGGGATTGCTCCATCGTGGGATATGAAAACACTCCCCTTTCCAAATTTTCGTCAACTCCGCTTACCACGATCGATCCCCACGCGGATGAACTCGTCGCGGCAGCCGGGCATATGCTTTTCGCCACCGGGCTCCAGCGCAGCAGGGTCATTGCCCCGCGCTTGGTTGTCAGGGCATCGACAGGGCCTCCTCCGGTTCGCTGCTGACAAGGAGGCGCATTGGAATCACCTGCCTCATCCAATTCAGGTGGGCAGGCAATACCGGTTTGCCGTTTTCCCTGCTGGCGCAGACAACCATGAGGTCCGCACCGCAGCTTTGCGCGGCATCACAAAGGCCGAAGCCGGTGTTGGAGTCGATTACGGCGGCCTCAATCTCAAGCTCCGGTGAGCTCAGAGTTTCCGCGAGCGAGTCGGCCCAGGCCCCGGCATCAACGGGTTCCTCTCCGCGGGAAAGAGCTATGGCATTCGCGAAGGGAGTCTCGATAACACCCAGGGTCACTGCGCGAAGACCAAGAATGCTGATTGCGCCGCGGATAAATTGCTCGATTTGCTGTCCCGGCTCGACAGCGAAAAATGCGCTTACGACAGGTGGAGCTTCCTGCACCGGCCGTGGCAGCAATAGGAGATCACAGGGGGATTCGACCATGAGACGTCTCGCCACGCTGCCCGTAAAAGCCTTTTCGCTGGCGTGAGGATCCCGTTCGAGGGCGCCTGCAATCAACAAATCGAACTCCCCGCTTCCGGCGGCGGCGATCAAAGCATCACCCGGCGTTGGCCCTTCAACCCAGAGGATCTCCGGGGTCTCTCCCAGATCTTCAAATACTTTGCGGAAACCTTCTTCTTTTTCCGGGGTTTTCACCGCTCCATGCAAAACGGCGAGCTGGCAGCCCAAGGCCCTGGCAAAGCGGAGTGCCTCGGCCAGCACAGCACCCTGCGTCGGGGAAAAGGTGGAGGCGACGGCCGCCCGGCGGTATGCCTTCATTTGATTGATAGTCGTCGGATTCGCGGCAATCCGCTAGGACAAAGCGCGGAATCTGAGTTCTTTTCCACAACAGACATTTCCGATTCATTTGGGGATTGATGCCAGCGATTCGTGACATTGATTTTGCCGCCCTTGACTTTGAGAGCGCCGGGCTCCGGGCCGGCGGAACGGATTTTCCTGTCCAAATCGGAATCGCTCTCGCATCGCGCGGCCGCATTTCCGGGGGTTTGAATTCTTTTATTGCCTGCGATGCCCCGGTGACCTGGAGGGCGCGTGAGGTCCATGGAATCGGTCCCGCCCAGTTGGAGGGTGCTCCTTCGCTCACGGAGCTTTGGTACCGGATCAAGGGACTGCTGGGCGGACGATGGGTGGTCGCGCATGGGGCGGCGACGGA
>JBGSSC010000740.1:0-4318 GCA_041737265.1 Terrimicrobiaceae bacterium
CTCACAGTTGTTACTTGATCTCTTCTCCAAAGAAAGCCAGGTGAAGCGCGTGTCGGCCTTCCTTCAAGATCTTCTGATTGCGGACCGGAAACCATGAGACCCAGGACGCCCGAAGCCCTTTGGGCCCTCAGCCGCCGCCTCCATCAAAGGGGCTTCCCCCTCTTCGCCCGCGGTGTGAAAACGCTTAACTGGGCGATCCATAAATGCCTGCTGCCCGCAGAAGCAAGCGTCGGCGAAAGCCTGGTTCTCGAACACTACGCTCTAGGAATCGTGATGCATCCCCAGGTCGAAATTGGCAATTTCTGCCGCATTTACCACCATGTCACCCTTGCGGCCGAATCTCCCATCGGCTCGCCTCACAGGATCGTTCTCGGTGACCACGTCACAATAGGAGCCCATGCCATCGTGGTTGCCCGCCCCGGGACCTCGCTTTTTATCGGAAAATCCAGCATCATAGGAGCTGGCAGCGTCCTCACAAAAGACGTTCCGCCCGGGGAGATCTGGGCCGGAAACCCTGCCCGGTGTCTGCGGAGGATCGCCTGAGGCCGGCCGCTGCACAGGGAGATTCCCATTGTCAAGAATCCCCCTCCCACGTAATGACCCTGACTGACAGATGAGCAAGGCAGTGGTAACAGGAGCAGCCGGTTTTGTGGGCACGAACATGATGCCCAAGCTGCTCGATGCGGGTTTCGACGTCATTGGCATCGATTCGCTCTCCCGACGCGGCACCGATTCGAACCTCCGGATGCTGGTGGAGAAGTATCCATCACTCGACCTGAGGAAACGCGAGATCGAGGATATGCCTGCGGTGATCTACCGGGAGAGACCCCAGATTGTTTTCCATTTTGCCGCGCAGGTGGCAGTCACATCGAGCGTTGAAAGTCCGGCCCGTGATTTCAAGATCAACGCAGAAGGTTCATTCCATGTCGCGAGGGCCGCTGCGGAGGTGGGGGCAGAAATCATCTATACCTCCACGAACAAAGTCTATGGCGAGAACGTGAACTTCGTGGAAATTGTCGAGCACGAAACCCGCTACGACTTCGGCGGTGAATTCGCAGGCCGCGGGCTGCCGGAAAGCTTTTCCATCGATTCCAAGCACCATACTCCCTACGGCATTTCCAAACTTGTCGGCGAGATGTATGCCCGCGAGTTCGGCGGCATCGCGAACCGGTGTTCCTGCATGTATGGACCGAACCAATTCGGCATCGTGGACCAGGGATGGATCTCGCACATTGCAACAAACAAAATTACAGGCCGTCCCACGGTGATCTACGGCGATGGCAAGCAGGTGCGTGACATCCTGCATATCGACGATGTCACCCGGCTTTTCGTCGCACAGGCGGAACGCCTTCTCGGCAGCGAACGCAGCCGGTTTGCGGGTGAAGTCTTCAACGTTGGCGGCGGGTCGGACAAAACCATCTCACTGATCGAGCTTTGCTCAAGGTGGGGGATCGAGCCGGAGTTTGGAGCGTGGCGCCCGGCAGACCAGAAGGTCTTTTACTGCGACATTTCCAAGGCGAAGCGCCTGCTGGGATGGGAGCCGCGCATCGGCATTGAGGAAGGGCTGGAGGACATCTACCGTTGGACCAGCGATACTCTCGCGCCGGCGTAAACGCGGCCGTGAACAGGGCCGTTCTTTTACCCAATGTGGAAGGGTTTCCCTCCGAAAGCATGGTCCGCTACGCGCGCGAACTCACCTCGGCGTTGCGCGCTCTGGGGGATGCCCGCTGGCAGTTTGATTCCATCGTCACTTCCCCGGACCCCGCATTGGAGCGCTTTGCCGGAGCTGCAATGGCCAGCCGCCATGCAAGGTTCATCGGATACCCGCAGAAAATCCGCCGGATGGCGCCGGCGACAGTCTGGCATACTCTCGACCACAGCCACGCAAACCTTGCGCTTTCCACTCCGGCATCCCGCTCCGTCATAACCTGCCACGATATTATCCCCCTGCTTGCCGCGAAGGGCATGCTTCCCATGAAAGCGGATCGCTTCACAAAATGGACCTTTCCGCTCCGCGTTCATTGCATGAAACGCTGCGCCCGGATTATTGCCATTTCAGAGAGCACCCGCCGGAATCTCATTGAGGTTGCGGGAATCCCGGAGGAAAAGATCCGGGTAGTCTACTACGGAGTGAACCCAACCTTCAGACCCCCGGACAGTTCGCAGGAACACGAGCGGGCGGATATCCTCTCGCAACACGGAATCCCTCTGGACTCCGCGGTGATCCTTCACGTGGCAACGGCGACCCGCTATAAAAACACACCGACCCTGCTGCGCGCCCTGAAAGAGCTTTCCACCCGACCGGGGCCCGGTCCCCACGTGCGGCTTCTCAGGGTGGGGGCCGATTTCTTTCAGGACGAAAAAGAACTCATCGCCGGGCTGGGAATTGGCAACCGAATCCACCACGCAGGAAAAATCTTTCCCGACACCCGCCTTGCCCCCTACTACCGCGCGGCGGATGTATTTGCGTTCCCCTCCCTCTGGGAGGGATTCGGCTGGCCTGCGCTGGAAGCCATGGCGTGCGGAACACCGGTGGTGACCTCAACGGTAGCATCGTTGCCCGAGGTGGTTGGCCATGCCGGGACCTGCGTCGCACCGGAAGACATTCCCGGACTCGCATCCGCTCTGGAGGCGGTCCTCTCCGACCCCTCGAACCGCGCCGTCCGGTCCAATCTTGCCATCGCTCAGGCGGCAAAATTCACCTGGGATCAATGCGCGCGCGGGACGTTGGCGGTCTATGACGAGATCGCGAAGGAGTGCCGATGATCGTCTTCATCGACCAGAGCGGCCAACCCGGGGGAGCGGAACTTTGTCTGGCGGATATCTCCTCCCACTACCGGGACCAGTGTCGTGTCGTTCTCCTTGCGGAGGGACCATTCGCTGAAGCTCTGCGCAGCCGGGGTGTTTCCGTCAAGGTGCTCCCGGCCGGATCCGGCCTTGCCTCTGTAACGAAGAAGCCTGGCTCTGCGGCTCTGATCAAGGCGGCCGCTGCGCTCCCGGGATACCTTGGTTCCCTCAGGAAGCAGATCCATGGCTCAAAGCTCCTTTACTTCAATACCCCCAAAGCCCTGATTCTTGGAATCACGGCAGGCACCGGGAAACCCGCCATCTATCACCTCCACGATTTGCTGGAATCCGGCCATTTCAGTAGAATGAACATCCGTCTAATCATCGCCGCAGCCAACCGTTGCCGCGCTGTCATCGCCAACTCCCGGGCCACTGCGGAGGCGTTTCGCGAGGCAGGAGGCCGCACACCGGTGCATGTTATCCCGAATGGATTTGACTCCCTGCCTTTTAATACTGTCGGAGATGCTGAGGTTTCAGCCCTGCGTGATCATCCCACGTCCCGCGGCCGCCGGGTGGCGACGGTCTTCGGCCGGATCGCCCGATGGAAGGGGCAGCGTACGCTCCTTGACGCTGCCAGAGAAATCCCCGAACTCGCAGTATGGATTGTGGGGGATGCGTTCTATACCGATGACGATTTTGCCTACCGGGAAGAGTTGCGGGCTGTAGCCGGGCTCCCCGAACTCCGCGAAAGAGTTTGGTTTGCGGGTTCCCGAGGGGATGTCCCGGCGCTGATGAAGGCATCAGACATCGTTGTCCATACATCAACCCACCGGGAACCGTTCGGCAGGGTCGTGGTGGAAGGCCTCCTGGCCGAGCGCCCTGTCATCGCCAGCAATCAAGGCGGCCCAGCCGAGATTTTGTCCTCAGGAAATACGGGGTGGCTGGTCCCCCCCGGCGACCCGGCCCTCCTCGCATCCACGATCCGGGAGCTTCTCGCCTCCCCGGAGTCCACCGCCCGGATTGCGGCAGCAGGGGCTGCGGACGCCCGCGCAAAGTATTCTCTCCAGAGTGTCCTTTCACTCACGGATGGGGTCGTGCTTCCTCTCCTGCGTTCGTGAAGCTGATCCTTGCGCACGATTACCTCGTTCAGATGGGCGGTGCAGAACGCGTGGTCGCGGCCATGCACGGTTGCTTTCCTTCGGCTCCCATCTACACCAGCGCGGTTGACCGCCAGGGGCTGTGGCCGGAATTGCGAAATGCAGATATCCGCACCAGTTGGATGCAGCTCCTTCCGCTGGTCAAACACCATACCCACTTTAAAAAATACTTCATGCTCTACCCCCAGGCCTTCCGCTCCTTCGGGGCGGTTTCAGCCAAAGTCGCATGGATCAGTTCCAGCGCCTTTGCAAAATACCTGCGCCCTTCTCCCGGCACGCGGACGATCTGCTACCTCCACAACACCACGCGCTTTCTCTGGCAGGGAGAATCCTACCTCGCGGGCGAGGTCGGGTTCCGTCCTTTGCAGACATTT
>JBGSSC010000751.1:0-2859 GCA_041737265.1 Terrimicrobiaceae bacterium
TCTTCGGCAAGTGCGTCCGGATCAGCAAGTCAATGGCTACCCGCCAACAAAGCGGCTGCCCGCCCCACAGTTGACACTGCACCCACAAAGCCAGAAGTTATCGCTGTCGATGCCAGATCCGCTTCCAGTCCGCACAGTCAAGTCCTACCGGAACACCCCACAAGGCCTCCGCGAGATCCCGACGCCGCCCGGGACATTGGAGAAGCTGGACAAAGAATTTGCGGAGAGATTTTCCCCGGATGGGCAGGACCTCAAATTCCTCGCGATGAGAGATCGGCTCGTCAAGCAGGCGAAGCTTAAATCGCAGCCGCCGCGCTAGGCAAAAACCCCTTTACTGCGCCCCCTCTCGCGCAATACTCCTCGCCGTACTGCCATCAGGCACCGAAGCCCGAGCCGCCGGATTCTTCGTACCCCTCCGGCCTTCGTTTACTTCGTTACCTTCTGTTAAGCCTGACTCATTTCGAATATTCTTGCTCCTATTGTGCGGGATTTGGTCTGCAAGTTATTACCGACGCAAGGGTGCATGGGAATCTTGCCTACCATCCCCTCGATACGTGAAAAGAAGAGGACCGGCTTCCCCTCAGCAGGTCAACCGGTCTTACGAGGAAGGTGGGAACGAGGGTGCTAACCTCTGCCCTTCGCACGTCGGCTTAGTAGATGGCTTACCAGACGCGGGTGCCTCCAAGAACTTCAGTGTTGTCCCTCTCCAGGAAGAAGGCAAGGCACGTCCTGCTGCGCAGGTTATGCCAAACACCCGGAGCGCCTGCAACCCTGGCCGCATTGCAGCGCAGGCCAGGCTTCCAAGCCCTCAGGGTGAGCCCATTTGTCACGGCTCGGACGGAGCCTCGCCCTCCCAACGTCTTTTGGATGTGTCGTTGATCGGTGTCCCTTTTGCTCTGTTGTTAACGTGCGGGTTGCGATGGCGGTTCAGATTTTTTTAGCATAGGACAGTTTTTGTCCTACTAATGCCCGCATGATGCCGCGGATATGAGAATCTTAATTTTTCTCCTCGGGCTGCCTTGCTTTTTTCTCAGCATTCTCTTGCTGTTTTTTTGCTGGCCCTTGGGACTTGTCTTGTTTGTTCTTACTATGTTCTGCCTTTGCTCAGTGGGGTCCGGGGACTATACAAGCGTCGCTCTCGCCGAGCAGGGTCGAACGATGATCTTTGGGCCCGACGGCCCGGACTGGGCTGGACAAGAAGCCCCTATCGCAAGTGAAAACCGCACCATATCGGCCAGCGCGATCCAGTCCATGACCGAGTGGGGGCCGACGGGGCCAGCGTTCGAAGTGCGTGGCAGCAGTCGAAGTGAGATCCCGGGCTCTGCGGAACCAGCCTGTGTCACCATCACTCTCCACTCCGGGGAAAAATATAGTATGACCGGTGCCGCCGCAGAGCGCCTTCGTAGAAGGTTGAATTCCCAAAGAGAGGCCAACCACCGCAAGGCCTCCCGATTACCATAAGCCTTCACATCCTTCCCCTCCTTTGCGTGAGGCCGGTATCGTTTCCGAAAATCTGCGGACATCTTGTCAATCTGCGGCCAAGCCCCTTGCCTGCTCAGTCCAAGCGTCCCGGCAGGATGACCTCGAAGAGGGCTTCGCCGCCTTCTCCGGCACCAGGCAAGGCCTCAAGGCTGAGGTCGCGGTAGGCGGCTTCCAAGGCGCGGGGGTCGGCCCGGAGTTCCGGGTAGAGGACTTTGAGCCTTTCCTTCACCCACCGCTTGGCCATCCGGCGGTCCAAAGGATGAACGGGCGGCTCCCCTTGGAGCTTTGCGCGGAGGAAATCGAGGATGTTCACAGTGTGAGGAAATTCCGGAGAAGACTTTTTCCCTCGGCGGTGAGGATCGATTCCGGATGGAACTGGACTCCATGAACCGGGTGGTCGCGGTGGGCGAGTCCCATGATTTCGCCTTCGGCGGTCTCGGCCGTGATCTCGAGACACTCCGGAAGGGTTTCCCGCCGGACAAGGAGGGAGTGATAGCGGGTGGCCTCGAACGGATGGGAAAGACCCGAGAAGACTCCGGTTCCCTTGTGAAGGATCGGTGAGGTCTTGCCGTGCATCAAGCGGCCGGCACGGACGACCTCTCCTCCATAAACCTGCCCTATGCTCTGATGGCCGAGGCAGACGCCGAGAAGTGGCAGACGCGGACCGAACTCGCGGATCACATCACAACTGATGCCTGCCTCATTCGGCGTGCAGGGTCCGGGCGAAACACAGATCCTTTCCGGCTTCAACGCGCGGATTTCATCCAAGGTGACCTCGTCGTTGCGGCGCACGAGAGGTTCGACCCCCAGCTCGCCGAAATATTGGACGAGGTTGTAGGTGAACGAGTCGTAGTTATCTATGACGAGAAGCATCAGGATGGGTCAATGTCGGGGTCTTCGCTCCGGCGACAAGCGATAATTTTCCATGCGCGGACTCATTTGCGGGGAGGAGGCAGCTTGGCCGCCTGGCCGATGGCGCGCATTGCCGCCATCGCTTTGTTGACGCTCTCCTGGAATTCTCCCTCGGGTGTTGAGTCGGCGACAACCCCTCCCCCGGCCTGAACGTAGGCCTTGCCGTCTTTGAGGAGAACAGTCCTCAATGCGATGCAGCTGTCGAGATTTCCGTCGAAGCCGAAGTAGCCCACGGCTCCAGCGTAAGTGCCCCGTTTGTTTTTCTCCAGTTCGTTGATAATTTGCATGGCCCGGATCTTCGGAGAACCCGAGACAGTTCCCGCGGGAAAGGTGGCGCGCATGGCATCGAAGGCATTGCGTCCGCCGGCGAGATGTCCGGAAACGTGCGAGACGATGTGCATGACGTGGCTGTAGCGCTCGACGGTCATAAAATCACTCACCCTCACCGTCCCGAACTCCGCGATG
>JBGSSC010000026.1:0-2001 GCA_041737265.1 Terrimicrobiaceae bacterium
GAACCGCAGACTTTGACGGCGAGCTCGACCTCGACGGGGCCTTGCTGGTGAACAAGAAACTTCAGCGCCAACTCCGGGCGGTCGTAGGCAAGAATTTTGTCCAAGCCGAAGACCCTGAATATAAGCAACTCGATTTCCGTGTGACCAACACGGTCTCCAACCCGCGAACTGACCTGCTCGACAAGCTGGTCGGAATGAAGGTCGGGCAGGACGTCGGAAACCTCCTCAAAAACCTCTTCCGTGCTCCCAAGCCCAAGGACGAGGAAAAAAAGGGCAACAACTGAAACGTCGATGCGCGTGATTACCGGTTCGGCGCGGGGGATTTCCCTTCAGGCCCCACCCGGCCTGACACGGCCCACGATGGACCGCGTGCGGGGAGCCATTTTTTCCAGCCTGGGGGATGCCGTGCCGGGAGCCCGGGTGCTTGATCTCTTTGCAGGCAGTGGCGGCCTGGGCATCGAGGCGCTCAGCCGCGGAGCGGAATCAGCAATCTTTGTCGACACCGACCGGGCCAGCGCGCTTTGCATCCGCCGCAACCTTGCCAAGGCGCGCCTGGAGGGAAATGTGCAGACGATGGATGCGCTGCGGTTTGTGGAGCTTTACGCCGAAGGCCACGCATTCGATTTGATTTTCGCCGATCCCCCCTATGCGAAATATGATAGTGACCGGGACTGGGCGGCCGAGTTGGTGGCAGGGGGCCACGTTGCTTCGGCACTGGCACCCGCCGGGACGTTCATCCTGGAGTGCTCGCGAGCGGCTCCTCCACCGGAAGGCGGCGGGCTCTCTCTGCTGCACTCCAAATCGTATGGCGAGACCTCCGTGCTCTACTTTGTGAGGGGGAGCTGAATGGTTTTCCTCCGCCTGATTTACAATCTGCTTTTCCCGTTGGTCCTGGTGGCCATGCTCCCCTCATTCATTGCCCGGATGGTTCGCCGGGGGAATTACCGCCACAAGTTCGGGCAGAGGTTCGGGATTTATTCGAAGCGCGTTTTGGACAAGTTGGGCGCGCAGCGTTGGACTTGGATCCATGCTGTGAGTGTCGGGGAGGTCATGATTGCGCTCAAGCTGGTGCAGGCTCTTCGCGAACGCTATCCCGATCTCCGGGTGGTCCTCTCGACGACCACTTCCACAGGCTATCGCCTCGCCCACAGGCATAAATCGCCCTGGCTTGAGCCGATTTATCACCCGCTCGACTTCCCGTGGGTCACATCACGGGCCTTCTCCGCGATCCGTCCGGAACGCCTCATCCTTGTGGAAGCCGAAGTGTGGCCAAACACCGTGGCAATGGCGCGAAAGCGGGGAATCCCCCGGGTGCTCGTCAACGCCCGCCTCTCCACCCGCTCGGAAAAGCGCTACCGCCTCGTTCGCTGGCTTTCCGGACCGCTCTTCAACTGCCTCGATGCCATCTGCGTGCAGGAACCGGCCGACGTCCAGCGCTGGGTTTCCCTTGGAGTCGCCCCATCGCGGATCCGTCTCACCGGGAGCATCAAGTTTGATATCGAGGGCTCACCCACGGCACCGGCCCGGGATTTTTATCCGGTGCTCGAGGCATTGGGCATTCCGCCGACCGCACCGGTTCTGCTCGGAGGGAGCACCTTCGATGGCGAGGAAATCCTTCTCGCCGAACTCGCCGCCTCGTTGCGAACTCAATTTCCGGATTTGGTTTTGATCCTGGTTCCGCGCCATGCCGAGAGGGGAAGGTCAGTTCTTGAGCAAATGGAAAAGCGGGGATTCCGTGCAACTCTCCGCAGCGGAGGCACCCGGGATGGCAGGCCCGACATCCTGATCGTCAACACAACCGGCGAGCTGAGGGATTGGTACGCCTGCGCCACCGTCGTCTTCATCGGCAAATCCCTCGCAACTTCGGCGCGCGGTGGACAGAACCCTGCCGAGGCAATCGTCGCGGGAAAGCCCGTCCTTTTTGGCCCGAAGATGCAAAACTTTGCCTCACTCGCTCATCAACTCGTCACTGCGGGAGGTGCCTTGCAGGTCAATGACACC
>JBGSSC010000244.1:0-5933 GCA_041737265.1 Terrimicrobiaceae bacterium
CTGCCCAACGTGAGGGCAGGGCTCCTTCCCGGGGAGAAAGCGGACCTTGTTCGCTCCCTGCAAGCTGCCGGCCGGAGGGTTTTGTTTGTTGGAGATGGAATCAACGACTCTGCAGCTCTTGCCGCGGCGGATGCCTCGATCGCCATCCGGTCCGGTGCCCCGATTGCCAGAGAAAGTGCAGATGCGGAATTGGCGGGCAGCGACCTTGACTCCATCGCGGGTGCCATCACCAAGGCCAGAGATTCGGTGCAGGCGATTCGCGGAAACCTCCGCTTCGCAGCTTGCTACAACATCCTTGGCATCGCACTCGCCGCCGCCGGATTCCTCCACCCGGTCGCCGCCGCGCTGATCATGCTGGCTTCCAGCTTTACAGTCACGACCCGAGCCCTGCGGTCGGCGGGGGTCGAAACCAGGAAGCCAAGGCCTCAAGCCCATCGAAGGCATGGAGCATGGATCGGGCCGGTTGCGGCGCTGGCGCTTTTTCTTCAGGGGATCGCACTCAGCCGGCTTGGCGCATTCCATGGCGCGACGGCTGCGGGGTTGACGCTTCTCTTCGCTGCAGGCGGGCTGATTCTTTACTGGCTTTGCACACTGAACTCTATGACGCCCGAGGGCCGCGTGGCGGTTTTCATGTTTTCTTTCGGCGGCCTTGCGATGCTGGGCGGCTGGTGGGCGGACGCGGGCTTCGCTCCTGTCGTGCGCGATGGGGTCTGCCTTTGCAACTGCCCCGGATCGACTCTCGGGCTCGGCCTCTTGGGCGGAATCAACTGGATGGACGCCGGGATGCTTGCCGCCTCGGTCCCGATGTTTTTTGTTGCAGGCGGCAGTGCTCCACGGTCGAGGTGGCTCTGCTGGCTGGCCGGCCTTGGGGGCATGCTCCTCGGCATGCGGGCTGCGACGTGGCTGGTGAGCTTTCTTCCCGCGCAAATGCCACAGGTCAATTTTTTCGCCGGCTACGGTGTGATGTTGTTTGGAATGATCCTGGGCATGCTTCTTGCATGCGGGGCCGCTCGTAGAATCTCGCGATGATTTCCACCAAACCGATGTCCGCGGCCGAGCGACGGCGCATGGTTCAGGAACGCTGCCGTATATCGCCCGGCTGGCGACTGATTCATGCCCTTGGCTCGCTGCAACTCGCGCTGGTCTTGCTGGCAACGATCGCCATTGCCTGTGCGGTCGCCACCTTCACCGAGTCGGGCTTCAGCGCGAAAATTGCCCAAGCCTATATCTACAAAGCCCCCTGGTTCATGGTTTGGCTCGGGGTGCTTTGCGTGAACCTGTTTGCAGTCACGCTGACCCGTCTGCCATGGGAACGGAAACACCTCGGCTTCATCATCACCCACTATGGAATTATTCTCCTTCTCATTGGAGCAATGGTCGGGCTGCACACGGGGTTCGAGGGGAATGTCACACTCCGGAAGGACCAGCCGCCCATCGCTCGGCTCACCACCAACCGAAGTGTGATTCAATTGGAAAGCCCTGCGGACTCCTACCTCTACCTCCTGCCTTTTGACTCCGAGATCGCAAGGCCCAGCGGGGAAAAGCCCCGAGTCTTCCCCGTGCCTGGCACCAAACTGAGGGTTGTCGCGGATGACCATGCTCCCAGCCTCATCCGCAAACCGAAGGTGGTCCCTGCCGAGAATGCCGATGCCGGACCGGTTGTTCATTTGCGGTTATCGAGTCCGGTCGTTGGCCGAGACGTGGAAATGCCGCTAGCCCTTGCGGGCGGAGACTCCGCAGAGGAGGACTTCTTCGGGATGGCCAAGGTGCGGCTTCTCCGGAAGTTCCCACCGCAAGCACCACCGGGAAAGAAGGAAACCCGCATGGTTTTTGGCAAATTCGCTCCGGTTGCGGACCCTTCCGCCCAAGCAAGCGCCGTGCAAATCCGGCTGAGCGAGGACGGTTCAAAGGTGGGGATCTTCGATCCGGCGGGGAGTGGTGCCACCTACTTGCGGGAAGAAATCATGAAGAAGCCGGTCACTGAGGCGGGGGTGGTTGTTGTCGTCGAAGACTACTGGCCGGAGTTTGCAATGGAGGGTGGCCGTCCGGTGTCCCGGTCCGACCAGCCCAATAATCCTGCCATTCTTGTGAGGCTCGGGGAGCAGGCTGTCGGGGATTCCCAGCCCTCCCTAGAGCTGATTGCGGGCCCGGAGTCCGCCCGCTATCGCATCTCACGCGGCGGCCAGGCGTATGCTGAGGGTATCGCGCGACCGGGTGAGCCGTTCTCTCTCGGGTGGGCCGACTGGCGGGCCGAAGTGGTGGCGGCTTCCGAAAAGGCCGTGATCGCGTATGACATCATGCCCGGAGAAGCTTCCGACCAAGAACCCCCGACCCCTGGCTTTCGCGCCAGACTCGAAGGTCCCGACGGAGCGCGGGGTCCGGACCGCTGGGTGGAGTCCGGCCAGATCACTTCGCTTACTGATGTGAAAAATGTCGTGCGCATCGGCTACGGATTGGAAACCAAATCTCTGCCTTTCACGCTCCGGTTGCTGAATTTTGAGGTTCCCCGGGATGAGGGGACAGATACTCCTTCCAACTTTCTCGCCACCGTCGAATTCAAGGATTCGCGCACGGGCGAGACAAAGACCGGGGTCGCACAGATGAACCGCCCCGCTTCGTTTCCAGGCACACTGCTCGCGAATATCACCGGAATTAACTACAAGTTCTCCCAGGCGGAGTGGAATCCCCGCAATCTGGACGAGACCACGCTCCAAGTGCTTTACGATCCCGGCTGGCTTTTCAAATGGCTTGGTTCGCTTGCAATCTGTATCGGGATTGCGATCCAATTCTACGGAAAACCGAAATCCTCCTAATCCGGCGGAGGCCGGTGCCAAGGGCGGGGTTGTGGGCAACGGGACCCGGTGAGAAATGGGTGCCGTTACCGCCGGATTAGAAAATTTTGCTTCGCAAAATGAGGCAGAACAAAGACCGAGCCACAGTTTCCATGGATGCATCGCGGCATCAAATCCATAATTTTATCCTCTGCATCCCTTCCCCTCCTTGGAAAGCATGGCCGGCGCTTTGCGTCCGTTGCAGGCGAGAGGCCTGCATCGTTTCCGGAAGTCTTCGGTCTCGACTTGAGTGGGGGTGCCGGACAAGAGTTGTCTCCTGTTACTATGAAATTATCCATTGCAGATATTCCCCTTTCCGGCCGGCGTGTATTGATGAGGGTGGACTTCAATGTCCCTCAGGACAAGGAAACCGGCAAGATCACCAACACCGCACGCATCACGGCCGCATTGCCAACAATCAAGTATATCCTCGACGCCGGAGCTTCGCTGGTATTGATGAGCCATCTTGGCCGTCCGGACGGAAGCCGTGTTGAAAAGTATTCCCTTGCTCCCGTGGCAACGGAACTCAGCGGACTGCTCGGGAAGCCGGTGCGGTTTTTACCCGACTGCTGCGGGGCCGAGGTCGAGGCAGCCTGCGCAGCCTTGAAGCCGGGCGAGGTGATTCTTCTCGAAAACCTGCGCTTTCACATCGAGGAAGAAGGGAAGGTCAAAAACGAGGATGGTTCATCGACCAAAGCGGATCCCGCGGCCATTGCCGCATTCCGTGCGTCGCTTACCCGGCTGGGTGATGTCTATGCGAACGACGCATTCGGGACTGCTCACCGTGCGCATTCTTCGGTGGTGGGAGTTGATCTGCCCGAGCGGGTTGCAGGGTTCCTCATGCAAAAGGAACTCAAGGCATTTGATGCGGTTCTCGATCATCCGCAGCGACCGCTGCTCGCAATCCTCGGCGGCGCGAAGGTCGCCGACAAAATTCCCCTGATCCGCAACCTTCTCGATAAGGCCGACGAAATTATCATCGGAGGAGGGATGGCCTACACGTTTAAGAAGACCATCGAAAACATGGGGATCGGTGAAAGCCTCTTCGATCCGGAGGGAGCAAAAATCGCTGTCGAACTCGTTGACCTTGCTAAATCCAAGAACGTGAAACTCCACTTCCCCGTGGATTTTGTCTGCGCCGATAAATTTGCTCCCGACGCCAAAACATGCGTCGTTTCGGACAGCGATGGGATCCCCGATGGATGGATGGGCCTCGACGTCGGTCCCCGCACGCGTTCGGAATTCGCCGCGGTTATTGCCCGCGCCAGGACAATCGTCTGGAATGGACCGGCGGGTGTTTTTGAGTTCGATCTCTTCGCGGAAGGCACCCGCTCAATGGCCGCAGCCATCGCCGAAGCAACTGCCACCGGCGCAATTTCCGTCGTGGGAGGGGGAGATACCGCCACCGCCGCAAAGAAGTTTGGATTCATCGACAAGGTGACTCACGCCTCCACCGGCGGAGGGGCTTCCTTGGAGCTTTTGGAGGGCAAAACCTTGCCCGGCGTCGCGGCCCTCTCAGACGCCTGACAGGCGGATTTCCGAGTGACCGACTGGACCAACTGGAAACCCCAGGAGCGTGCAACCCTGCTCTTTGTGATCCGCAACGGGCAGATCCTCCTCATCCGCAAAAAGCGCGGACTCGGCGCGGGAAAGATCAACGGTCCCGGTGGACGCCTCGAGCCCGGGGAGACCCCCGCTCAGGCTGCCGTGCGGGAGACCCGTGAGGAACTCGGCATCGAGGCTCTCGATCCCCGACTCCACGGCGAGCTGTTTTTTCAATTCACCGAGGGATACAGCCTCCATTGCACGGTTTTTGTTTCCCCCGACTGCAACGGAACCGCCATCGAAACCGATGAGGCCGCTCCTCTCTGGACTCCGCTGGATGCGATCCCCTACCACGAGATGTGGGCCGATGATGCTCACTGGCTTCCCGGCACCATCGAGGGCCGCCGCTTCCGCGCATTCTTCACCTTCAATGGTGAATCCATGCTCGATCATGAGGTCCATTGGCTGGGTGCCGATGAGTCGCTCGTGGGAGCCGATTGCGTGCCGGAGGCTAAAGACCGTTGAGAAGCGCGCAGAGGGAATCGATTTTTTCGCTTTCGAGGTCCGGGTAATTGCCGATGTAAAACCCGTGGAAATGGATATGTTCCACCTCGGGATATTTTTTGTATTCGTCGCCGAGAAGTCTGCGGAGATAGGGCTGCCTGAGCTGGTTTCCTCCCCCTGAGGTGCCGCGACGGAATTCCACCCGCGCATCCATCATTGCTTGCATGCAGCGGTCGCGAAGGGATTCATCTGGATCTTTGAGAACGAGGGTCAGTGCGTAGTTGCTGCTTCCTTCAACCGCGAAATCCGCACGGAACTTCGAGGGATCGAGTCCATCGAGGAAGCGGATCAGATTTCGGGTGCGGATTCTGTTATTGGCATCAAGGCGCGGGAGTTGGGCAAGCCCGAGTACTGCATTAAGTTCCGTACTGCGCATGTTGTGCGCTGGAAAGGCGAAGATAAAGGAAGGGTTCAGATCCGGAAAATCCGCCGCGTATCGGTCCAGGAACGATGCGTCCCGGGATTCCCTCACCATTCCGTGGGAGCGGGCCACCCGGCAGATCTCGTAAAAGTCACCGTCATTAGTGCAAACCATTCCTCCCTCTATGGTGCTCATATGATGCGCGTAGTAGAATGAGAAGTTGGAGGCGAAGCCGAAAGATCCGCATTTTTTGCCCCGGAAAGTTGCCCCGTGTGATTCGCAGACGTCTTCAATGAGAGGAATCCCACGGGACCGGCACTCTTCAATGAGACGGTCGTCCAGAGCGTTGTAACCCAGGATATGGGTGAGAAAGACTGCCTTGGTACGGGGGGAGATCTTTCGCAGGATTTCCCCGCTGTCCATTCCCAGCGTGCGCGGGTTGATATCCGCAAAGACGGGGGTGAAACCAGCATGAAGCACACTCGCAATATCAGACACCCAGGTCAGCGGCGGGACGATTACTTCTCCCTCTCCATGCAACTCTCGCAGGGCAAGCATCGTAAGCTCGTTGGCCGAGGAACCGGAGTTCACAAAGACACTGTGTTTGACTCCCAGCCACTCACTCCATGCCA
>JBGSSC010000086.1:0-4819 GCA_041737265.1 Terrimicrobiaceae bacterium
TGGACGCATCCGCTCCCTCTCCTTCGCGGAGGGAATGGGTATTCATCGCGAAATGGAGGCCCTCCCGGACAAAATCAGCCGCATCCTTGAACAGGAAGATCACATCGCCTCGGTGGCCCGCAAATATGCCAAGGCGGAAAATTTTCTGTTTATGGGTCGTCAGGCCAACTATCCGGTTGCACTGGAAGCGGCGCTCAAGCTGAAAGAGATTTCCTACATTGCGGCCTCCGGATACCCCAGCGCCGAACTCAAACACGGAGTCATCGCACTCGTCAGCGAATCGACCCCCTCGGTTTTCATCACGCCCTCCGACGCCGTGCGCGAAAAAAATCTGAGCAACATCGAGGAGGTCAAAGCCCGCAAAGGGCCTGTCATCGCTGTCGGCACCGAGGGTGATGAACACCTGGCCGGCGTCGCGGACGACACTCTCTTTATCCCCTCTGCCCCCGACTACCTCACCCCCATCCTGAGTATTATCCCGCTCCAACGCCTCGCCTACCACATCGGCGTCGCAAGAGGATGTGACGTGGACAAACCCCGCAACCTCGCAAAAAGCGTCACGGTGGAGTGAAACCGTCCAACCCGGACGGGCCTTCCCACGCGGAGCCGACATTCAAGGGATGGGCCAAGCCCGGCCCGGTTCCGCCGGGAGCGCGGGGAGATGGCCCGGGCCTTGAGCCCGGTGAAACCCTCGATGCCATCAGTGGGTACTTCCGCCTTTTCCAATTGGCGGAAGGACATCGTTTTTCCACGGACGATGTGCTGACCGCGTGGTACGGCACCTCGCTCTGCCCCTCGGCCGGCCGGGTGCTGGACTTGGGCAGCGGCATCGGAACCGTGGGAATGATCGCTGCCTGGCGCCTGAGGGGAGCGGGGGTGGTAACGATAGAAGCACAGGAAGAGAGCGTGCGGCTGGCGAGGAAGTCCGTTGCCTGGAACGGCCTCGGCGACAGGTATGAGATCCGGCAGGGGGATTTCCGGGAGCCTGCAATCCTCGGGAATGATGAAGAGTTTGATCTGATTTTTGGCAGCCCTCCCTATTTTCCGATGGGCAGCGGTCCGGAAAGTAACCACCCGCAGAAGCAGGCCTGCCGTTTCGAATTACGTGGAAACATCGCCGACTATTGCTCTGTGGCAGCCGCGCATCTCGCGCCGGGAGGTGTCTTTGCCTGTGTCTTCCCGATTGACCCGAAACACCAGGAGGACCGCATTCGTCTCGCGGCATCGACCGCCGGCCTTGAGATGGTTCGCAGTCGACCGGTGGTCTTGCGGGAGGGGGCTGCTCCCTTGCTTGGGTTGTTCGGCATGGTGCGCACGGAAGACTTGCCGCCCGCCATGCACACCAAAACATGGGAAGAGCCACCCCTTGTCATCCGCACGAAAACCGGTTCCGTACATCCCGAATATGTTGCGGTGAAGTTGTCCTTCGGATTCCCCCCCTAATCCGGCGGGAGCCGGTGCCAAGGGAGGGCTTGTGGGCAAGGAGACCCGATGAGAAATGGGTGCCAGCGCCGCCGGATTAGAAAAATTTAGCTGCGCAAAATGGAGGGGATTCCATTGGAATGGGGTGAACACCCTATTGTTGGAAAGTGCAGGTTTTTTACCTTGGCGGCACCACGGGCAGCCTGGAAAGCCAGTCCCCGGGCAATAAAAACAAAAACATGAAAAAACAAACTCCGGGCTTTTTGGTCCGACTCGCACTTGTGGGGACGCTGTCGATGACCGCGGCCTCATTCACGCCGGCTTTTGCCGGAACTGACTCGAAATCCTTCAAGGAGAAAGTTGTCATTGAGGCCACCGACTGCCGGTTCCGTGATATGGAACTTCAGGTCGATGCCTTTTACACCGGCTTCTTCGGTTCAAGCGGCAGCGCTTTCAGAACCGGATCGGGCGGAGGTTTCGGCATCAACTTTTTCTTCGCCCGCTACTTCGGTATCGGATACGAGGCATCATGGTATGACAACGGAGGAACGGCTGAACATATGCCACTCAATGGCAATTTTTTCCTCCGCTATCCGATCTGCTCACTCAACCTGGCGCCATACATCATGGTCGGCGGCGGAGTCGGCTGGGACGGTACCACGGTCGGTTATGGAAATGTCGGTGGCGGTTTGGAATACCGTGTCACTGACCACGTCGGCATCTTTGTGGACAGCCGGTTTTTCTACGGCGGCAGCGGAAATGTTGCCAACTTGAGAAGCGGACTCCGGTTCGCATTCTGATCCGGCTCCCATGGCACACGCGCCGGGGACTGCAAAGTCCCCGGCATGTATGCCCATGATTTTGCGAAGCAAAATTATCTGATCCTGCGGCGCGGGCAGCCGTTTCTCACCGGATCCCCCTGCCAACAAATCCGCACTTGGCACCGGCCCCTGCCGGATTAGGGCTGGACCACAGTCAACTGGACCCGGCTTTCGATAATTCCGGCGGCAATCGCGTAGCGGGTCAGTCCGGCGGTGTCATGGATGTCAAGTTTGGACATCAGGCTCCCTCTATGCTTTTCGACAGTTTTGATGCTGATTCCGAGCGCATTTGCGGTCTGCTTATTTGCTTTGCCTTCCGCAATTAATTGGAGGACCTCCATTTCCCGAGGGGTCAAAACCGGATTGTGGGGTGTCTTTTTCAAGCCTGTTGACTTGGACTTCAATCGCGCGCTGCGGCGGGCAACGGCTGGTGAGTTGAAATTGCCTCCGGCAGCAACAGTGCGGATTGCAGCACAGACCTCATGGGCGGACGTTTGTTTAAGCAGGAAGCCTGCAGCACCTGATGTCGAAGCGTTTTCCACATAAGCGTCGTCATTGTGGGCCGTCAATACAAGGATCCGGGTTTTCGGAAGAATGCTCAGGATCTGCCGGGTGGCCGCAAGGCCGTTGAGTTCCGGCATGGCAATGTCCATGAGCACAACATCCGGCCGCAGGGACTTTACAAGAGTGACGGCCTCGCGTCCGTCCCGGGCTTCGCCGACGACACTCAAATCTTTTTCCAGCTCAAGCATGCGGCGCAGCCCCTCCCGGACAATGGTGTGATCTTCAACAATCATCACAGTTATGGTTTTCATAGGGTTTATTTTCGTTTTGCCGGCAGTGCAGCGCGCTTGGATGGTTTGGATTTCAGAGGAATTGCGGCAGTGATGCGCGTGCCATCGGCAGGCGAAGATAGGATTTGAAATTCCCCGCCGATCATTTCGATTCTTTCGCGCATTCCAACCAGTCCCAATCGACCGGAGCGCATCGAAGAGAGAACGCGCTCGGGCGAAAATGACTTGCCGTCATCTTTGATGGAAAGGGTGACCCGTTCTGCTGTGGCACGAATGGTCACGTCCACGCAGCTCGCCCTGGCGTGCCTGCCGACATTGGTGAGGGCCTCCTGCGCAACCCGGAAAAAGGCGGTTCGTTGTTTGGCATCCAAAAGCGCCACCCCTTGGGAGGATTTCAAATGGGCCCGCACACCAGTGCGTGTCGTGAACGCCTTCATGTAGGCGTGCAGCGCCGGAATCAAGCCGAGATCGTCCAATACCGTGGGTCGCAACTCCCGGGCGAAGCGGTGGACAATTTCTGTTGATCGTCTAACGAGATTTTGAGTGAGCGAGATGCTCTTGCGAAGTCCGCGGGTATTCAGCGAGGCCTCCCGTTTGATCGCAGAGAGACGGAAATTGATGCCGGAAAGCGCTTGTGCAACCACATCATGCAATTCACGGCTGACTTTTTTCCGTTCCTCTTCCTGCACCGTCAGGATCCGCCTTGAGAGCAGCCTGAGCTGCTCTTTGAGTCGGTCCGACTCTTTCAACGATCGTTTGAGTTCCTGGTGATTGTTCACGCGCTCCGTTTCCCCCGCCTTATTCTCCGCGAGTTCCTTCTTCGTGTCCCGGGTCTCAATCGCCAGTTCCATCCCCCGCTCGCTGAGCAGGGCAACCGTATGGAGCAAAGCGGATGAATTTTCCGCCCCATTGCTCCGGGCAAAGCCACAGGCTTCGGCAAAAAACATGGATGCGCGCCTGAGTTTCACCCGGCGTTGAGCCAGGGGGATGGAAGCCAGAACTCCGTCCAGGAGGACCTCTTCGTGGAATGCGGCGAATCCACGGATCGTCATTCCCGACGAGCGTGAGACCCCATTCATCCCGTGAGCAGCCCGCAACTCTCCCCCGTTCCTGACGGAGGAGCTCAATGCGGCCCTGTATCTCCTGCGAAAACCTGAGGATTTGGTTTGCATGAAGTGGATATGCGCTCAGCGCATGATTGAAGGTCGTGATATGTCACAGTAGGTCCGCACGTTCAGAATCGCGAGAGCAATCACGGTTTCACCGGAATGATGAGACAGAGGCCCGGCAGGGCTGCGGTGATAAAAAAACACATGGGAGTTCGTTCCTTTTTCGCCCGTGGCTGGCATTCTGCCTATGGGGTATAACCCTGCTGGCAGCCCGCTCGAGCCGCCGCCGTCGTGAGATGGAGACCTGCCTTTGTTTGTGTCCCTCCCTCCACGCCCCCACGGGCGCGGCTACATTTCTATTTAAAGCGCTAGCGTCCACCCCGGGATGCTGCTCTGGCAGGAGGCCCACGACGGGAGAGCTTTTCTTTCCCGGAGGACTCAGCTCGCACCCGCTGCTCCTGCCGGTCCTCGCCGGCAGGGACTTTGCTTGGCCAAATGAGCCGCCACGGTTCCCTCTTCAAGACTCCGGTCAATTCCTCGGCATTCTTAATCACGCCGGAGATCGGAGAAGCATTCAACGTCGCCATAAATGTCTTGGTGTTTTTGATGGAAAGAGCGAAGTCCGACTCCGGGCCGGTGAGGCTCTTGGCGTTTTTGATAGCAAGAGCGAAGT
>JBGSSC010000136.1:0-2682 GCA_041737265.1 Terrimicrobiaceae bacterium
ACGGCGGTCAACAAATCCGGCAAATCTGTTCCCGGCGTCAGCCCCGCGGCCATGCAGGCGGGTCGGCACGCGGGAGAAAACATTCTCCGTCACCTGCGGGGCGAGGCCTCACGGCCATGGGAGTATTTTGACAAAGGGAGCATGGCCACGATCGGACGCAACGCTGCCGTCGCAGAGGTCGGACCCCTGAAGTTCGGGGGCTTTGCCGCGTGGGGGGCCTGGGCATTCGTCCACCTCTACTTCCTCATTGGTTTTCGCAACCGCTCGGCCGTTTTTCTCCAGTGGGCCTTGGCCTACTTCAGCTATGCGAAGGGCGCCCGCCTCATCGCCCGCCCTGCGGGTCGCTGGGGAGTGTTGCCGCAGGAGAGGGAAGCAGATGAATCTTCAATAAGTGAGCCGAAGCTCCATGTCCGGTCCACGGAAAACACTCCCGGTCAATCCGACCCTCGATTGCCTGCCTAGGCAGGCCGGGGCGGGGGAGGTGGACTTCCCGCCTTCAACTCGGCGGGGGGACCTTCACGCAGCACGATCTCAATCAAGCCCCGGCCCACGCTCCATGGTATCAAGAAAAGGGCTCCGTGATCGCGGCAAACCCTTCAAATGCGTTACCGTTGCCGCCATGCGAAAGCTCCTCATCCACATTCAGTCGCTCCTGAAAAAGGCTCAATTTTCCCATTGCTAAAGACACAGTTGCTACATGGTGAATCCAATTGCGGTTTATAGGAGTGCGCCGGGGAAGCCCGAAGCCACGTGGGTGAAAGTCCCACCGGTCGAAATAGACGGTTCACGACCGAAAGAGATGTCCGGGAAGAGGCCGCGAGGCTGAACTTGCAAGCGGGGCATCTTCTGAACCGACAGGCCATAACGAAAGTGAACTCCATCTAATGAGCATCGAAAACGCAACAACCGGAAAGTCGAGCCGATTCCTATACGGCGAAGACTGCCAGGAGCAGACCGGACAACCGTCGTGGTCTGCTCATCGTTCCGGCGGTGTCAGCGGAGATGGCATGTCGGGAAGGGTTGAGGAGGGAACCCGGGAGACCTGCTCGCGTGAGGCGCAAGCTTCAACGACTGACACAACTTCGGCGACGGAGAAGGTCAGTTCGGCGAGGGCAGGAGTCGGAGTCCTGCATAGTAGCGAAGAAGTCCCTGTAATGGGGGTGGAGCGAAGGCGGGGCAGTTGTGCGGACGCGTGCGAAGCGGAAAGAGAACGAGGTGATGGCCCGCAAGGGATAACAACACCCACGGTGTCGGAAACGGCAACGGGAGTTCGGAAGCTGCAGAGGACGCTATATCGGCAAGCCAAGAGCAAGCCAAAATGGAAGGCATGGAGCCTGTATGGGGATGTGTGCGGAAAGGAAATTCTGGAGGCCGCATTCTGGCAGGTGAGAGCCAACGGGGGAGCCCCCGGAGTGGATGGAGTCAGGATCAAAGACCTCGCAGAGGATGCAGGGCATCGTGAGCTATGGCTTGCGAGGCTGGAAAGCGATCTGCGAGGGAAAACCTATCGACCGAGTCCAGTGCGGCGAGTGTATATCCCGAAGGCAGATGGAAAGAAACGACCGTTGGGGATACCAACGGTTCGAGATCGGGTGGTGCAAACAGCGGTGGTCTTGCTGCTCTTGCCCATCTTTGAAGCTGACTTTCACGAGAACAGCTTCGCCTACCGACCAAAACGGCGGGCGCAACAAGCCATCGACGCGATCAAGGTTGCGTGGTTGAGCGGGAGAAGAGAGGTAGTGGACGCTGATTTGAGCGGCTACTTCGACACGATCCCGCACGCGGCACTGATGCGCCTAGTCAAAGGAAGAGTGAGCGACGGCAGCATCCTGAAACTAATCAAGGGATGGTTGCGGGCACCCATCGTGGAAGAAGACCCCGAGACTGGGGTGAAACGCACAGTAAAGAATCGGTGTGGAACACCCCAAGGCGGAGTCATTTCGCCGCTACTGGCCAACCTGTATCTCGACGGCTTGGATAAAGCCGTCAACGGAGGCAGCCAGATGAAAGCGGTGATGGTGAGATATGCTGACGACTTTGTTATCCTCTGTCGTAAAGGGCAAGGAGCGGAAATGTATCGTCGGCTGAAAAGCTGGCTGGGAAAGAGGGAACTCAAACTCAATGAGACGAAGACCCGTATCGTGGACTTCGAGAAAGAGAGCTTTGAGTTTTTGGGGTTCCGGTTGGCGTGGAGGAAAGCGAGAAGTGGCAAAAGCTATCCGCATTGCGAACCCAGCCCAAAAAGCTGCCGCAAGCTGCGGGAGGCGATCCGGGAAGAGACAACCCGGAGCACCCACTGGCAGGAACCCGAGGAAATCATCGCCCGCGTCAATGTTCGGGTGAGGGGATGGATCGGCTACTTCCACTACGCCAATAGCTCGCGTATGTTCGACAAAATGCAGTGGCAAATGAGGGAGCGTATCAGGCGATGGCTGTGGAAGAAACAGGCCAAGACCCAAGCGCACTATGGCGATGCCTACAGCAACGAACGCCTCCATGAACACTACGGCTTGGTCAAGTTCCCCATGCACACGAAATGGCAAACCTCATGAAGCAAACCGAAGAACGGCGCTCCGAAAGCCGGATGCAGGAAATCTGCCTGTCCGGTTTGATGAGGGGGAGAGAAGTCGGCGGTTACTGGCCTTGCGCCTCTCATCCCGTGGCTTCTCTCCCTACTCTACT
>JBGSSC010000187.1:0-3007 GCA_041737265.1 Terrimicrobiaceae bacterium
GGAAATTGCCAGTTTTCATGCTCGCACGGGATCCCATCGTCCCAGAACCTTCGTCCGGATTCTTTACAACGAAGCTGGAATTTTCATTCGCTTTGATGTCAAGGACCGGTACGTCCGCTCTGTGCACACGCGTTATCAGGACCCCGTTAGCCAGGATAGTTGCGTGGAATGGTTTGTCGAACCACAGCCCGGCGGGGGGTACTACAACTTCGAGATCAATTGCGGAGGCACACTCCTCCTCGGCCACCACCCACCCGGTCTTCCGCCGGTCCGGGTGACCTGGCAGCAGTCCCGAAAAATTCGGATTCACGCCAGTATGCCTCAGGTCACCAACCCTGAAATTGCAACTCCGGTTGATTGGACGGTGGCCTGTTTCGTCCCATTCTCGTTGTTCGATGGTGAGCTTCAGCGAGGGACTCGCCTTCCGGGCCAAACCTGGAGGGCCAATTTCTACAAATGCGGCTCGGCCACCTCCCATCCCCATTGGGCCAGTTGGTCGCCCATTGGGGAACTCCTCAGTTTTCATCAGCCGGAATCCTTTGGAGACCTTATCTTCTTAACGCAAAAAGAAGGATAACCTCTGATTAATCATTTTTTGCGGCATTTTTGGGTTTACAATCAGGGAAACGGCACGAGGTTGGCAAAGAAATTGCTTTACTTGCCTGATATGGCGCTGTACATTGTAAATACAAAGGACTGGAATCCTGTGATGAAAACTCCCCCCCGGGTTCACACATGCTCAGCGAGGCGTGCCTTTAGTCTGATTGAGCTGTTGACGGTCATGGGAATGGTGGCTCTTTTATCCACTTTCACCGCAGTTTCTCTCTCATCGGTTGGAGGCGCTGGCAGGTTAAGCTCAGCCTTGGCCCAGTCGGCCGGCTACATCGATCAGGTGCGCAACTACGCCATCGCCAACTCGACCTATGCATATGTGGGGTACCGGGTTACGGACTCTCCGGACATCCGTGTCATCCTGGTTGCGGTGGCGTCGAATTCCGGGGAAGATCTTTCGTCCTCCACCGACATCAACCCATCCGCGACGGATACCGCCGTTCAGATCGGGCGCCCTCTGCAGCTGGCGGGAGTTTCGTTTGCCCCGGCAGGTACGGCCTTCACCCCGGATGTGCAAAAAGTGTCTAATCGGGGCTCGGGCCTCCCGGATGGCCTGCAACTCATCGTTGGTGGACAAGCTTACAAAATTTTGGCGGCCTTTGGCCCTTCCGGTTCCGTCTCGTTCCAAAAGACGGTGCCGCCTTTGCTGGAGTTTGCCCTGCTGCAAGCGAACCGCCCTGCGCATGCCGGCCTGGTGCAAATCTCGGGCTTAACCGGCCTGACACGGGTTTTCCGGCAATGACCCTTCCCGGAGAGCCAGGCATTGTCCGGGTGGATAATGAGTCACAGGCAAGTTGAATCTGTGGCAATCAGCGTCCATCTGCGGCTACCCGTTCCTCTGCCTTGGCACCTGGTAGGCGTGCGCTCCTTGTGTTCCGCCCGGCCCGAATGCACAAAAGGCGGGTTTTCGCTGGTGGAAGTTACCATTGCTGTCGGCATCGTGGCGTTTTGCATTCTGGCCATTGTGGGGCTTGCCGGCGTCGGCTCGAAGGTGAACCGCGACTCGGTCCAACAGATGCAGGCCTCCAATCTGGGGGTGTCGTTACTGCAGCTCCGCCGCGAGGACCCCATGGCCAGCGTGACCACCGGCGCCTATGATAACTTTCCCATCGGCAGCCTGGCCACTGCCGCCCCCGCCGACGGTACCGCATTTGTTACGAATTTTGTTGCAGCCGACGGACGCCCCTGTGCCACCAACTCCGCCGACGTGGCCTACCGCATCCTTCACCGCATTACCCCGGATGCCACAGCGCGTAGAAGCACCGTCGCCCTGCGCCTGGAGTGGCCGCCGCAAAACCCGGCCTCAAGTTGTGAATTCGTCACCGAGGTGCTCTGGCCATGACTTCTTCCCACTCTCCCGCCCCTCGTCGAAGCGATTTTTTCGCTGAAACCACGGATAACACGGATAACCACGGATCAGAAATTGCCGGAAGCTGCCGCTCTTTTTCATGTCACCCTTTATTAGTAAAAGATTCCTGCGCTGATTGCCCCGGTTCTCCATCCGTGTCCATCCGTGTCATCCGTGGTGTATTCCTCCCTCCGGGATCATGCTCCCCTGCCCGCAGCGCCTTCTCCTTGGTTGAACTGCTTGTCGCCACCGCTGTTTTTATTTTTCTCATGGTCATTCTCGTCTCGGTGGTCGGAGCGGTTTCAGAATCCTGGACGGCCGGGCGCGCGCTTGCTGAAACACAGATGCGTTCACGGGCGATTCTTGATCTGATCGGACGCGACTTGCGCAACAGGGTCGCATCTCCCGTTCTGCCAGCCTTCGACGGCGGAAGGCTCCACTTCTACACTTTGCAACCCGGCTCCAGTGGTGTGGTCAGCACCAACCGACGCCTTACCTTTGTGGACTACAGCCTGGGTGCCAGCAACGCCGCCCTCTACCGCGACGAAGCCGAGTTCAAAGACTGGGCTTCCGCCCCATCGGACATTCCGCTTGGCGCAACGAACATCCCGAACCTGACCACTACAGCGTCCATCGTTGCGGAGGGCATTCCCGGTTTCGCTTACGCTTTCCTCCTGGCCAACGGCACCTACACCACCAATGTTTCCGCCACCAACAGTCCCATCGCCGTTCGCATTTCGCTGGCCGTGCTCGATGAGCCGGCGCTGGACCAACTCCGCTCCCTTAGTCTTGAAACAGAATTGATCAACGTGTTACACCCGCCCGCCCCCGATACCAACAGCCCGGCCGCCCTTTGGAAATCCACCCTGGATGCCGCCGAATGGAAAGTGGCCGGTCAAACCCTGCCGCCCAATGTCCGCCGCGGACTGCGCTTTTTTGAGCGTACCTACCCCTTGGGAAATCCCTAACTGATGAAATTCGAAAAAGAGCACAAACGAGGAGGGTTTCGCGCCAAGATCGCCAAGGACGCAAAGGGTTCGAGCGGCG
>JBGSSC010000197.1:0-2364 GCA_041737265.1 Terrimicrobiaceae bacterium
AATCCCGGCTTGAAGTCAATGAACCCGGTCGTTGCGGGAGATTGGCCTTGCGGCGGTTTCCCTGCGACGGCTAGGTTTGGCCGATGAAGATTCTCGTGACCGGCGGTGCCGGCTTCATCGGCTCCCATGTTGTCAGGCGGGCATTGCTCGCCGGGCACGGAGTGAGCGTGCTGGATAATTTCAGCGATTTTTACCCGCGTGAGATAAAAGATGCGAATGTCGAGGGCTTTGCCGGCTCGGCCGAAGTCATTGAGGCGGATATTTGCGATGCCGAGCGGGTAAAAAAGATTGTGGCCGGGGGCAAGTTCGACGCGGTGGTTCATATTGCCGCCCGGGCTGGAGTCCGGCCGTCGGTCGAGAATCCGCGAGCCTATATCGAAACGAATATTCACGGCACGCATAACATGCTTGAGGCGGCACGGGATGCAGAAGTCCGCCATTTTCTCTTTGCGAGCAGTTCGTCGGTTTACGGGCTTGCGAGGAAGGTGCCGTTCTCCGAGGACCTTCCTCTGCCGCAAACCCTCAGTCCCTATGCCGCCACCAAGCTCGCGGGCGAGCATCTCTGTGGCAATTATGCGCACCTTTATGACCTGAGGGTCGTCTGCCTGCGGTTTTTCACCGTATACGGTCCCGGGCAGCGTCCCGACCTGGCGATTCACAAGTTCACCGATGCAATTTACAGAGGAAAGCCCATTCAGCAATACGGCGATGGCACCACCCGCAGGGACTACACCTACGTGGATGACATTGTGCAGGGTGTGATGGGAGCTCTCGCCTATCGGCGCACTCCGTTTGAGATCTTTAATCTGGGAGAAAGCCTCACCACCACCCTCAGCGAGTTGATCGCTGCCATCGAATCAGCCCTTGGCAAGAAAGCGGAGATCGAACGCTTGCCCGAACAACAGGGAGACATGCCGCTCACCTGTGCAGATATCAACAAGGCCCGGGCACTTCTGGGCTACAACCCGAGAGTTCCTATCGATGTCGGAATTCCGCGTTTCGTCGAATGGTACCTTTCGACCCAAGCCCGATGACGCCGGCCTGCGAACTTTTGAGGGACCTCATCAGGATTCCCAGCGTCAACCCCGCAGGGGATCCCGGAGTGAGTGATCCCGGCGAGGCGGCGATCGCCTCCTATCTTCTCGACTGGCTCGTACAAGCCGGAGCAGAAACCGAGCTTCGTGAAGTTTTGCCCGGCAGGCCGAATGTGGTTGCGCGCTTTCCGGCCGACCGGCCCGGTAAACCGCGATTGCTGCTGGCCCCTCATACCGACACGGTGAGTGTGGCGGGAATGACCATCGATCCTTTTGGTGGAGAGATCCGGGACGGCCGGATTTGGGGCAGGGGAGCTTCCGATACGAAGGGATCGATGGCGGCAATTTTGTCGGCACTTAAAGACATGGGCAGCGAAGTTTCCCGGCTCTCTCACGAGATCTGGTTTGCCGGATTGATGGGCGAGGAGGCTGGTCTCCATGGATCCCGTGCCTTGGCGTCACAGGAAACCTTCGACTTTGTGATCGTGGGCGAGCCAACCGAGCTCAAAGTCGTGTTCTCCCACAAAGGGTCGTCCCGATGGCACATGCACGCCAGGGGATTGGCCGCGCATTCTGCCATTCCCGATGCAGGAGTGAACGCCATTGATTTGATGTTCGAGTCACTGCTCTGGCTCAAGGAACGGTTTCGTGCCCTCTCGGTTGAAGACCCGGTGCTCGGTGTTCCCACGCTCAGTGTCGGAACGATCCGGGGCGGCTCAAAGATCAATATCGTCCCTGACTCCTGCGTTGTTGAAATCGACATGCGGATCGTGCCTCAATTCAACGCAACCCTGCTCCTTCAGGATTTTCGCGCCAAGTGGCCGCAAATTGAGGTCTCGGAAACAACGGCCCCTCCTTTGGCCACTCCGCGCGAACACCCTCTCGTACAAAAACTCATTGGATGCGGTGCCCCGGCCACGGTGGCCCCCTGGTTTTGTGATGCGGCCGCCTTTGCCGATCGCGGCATGCCCGGTGTGGCGGTTGGACCCGGCTCGATCGCCCAGGCGCATGTTGCGGACGAATTTCTTGCCGTGGCCGATCTGGACCGGGGGACCGGGTTCTTTTTGAATTTTCTTCGCTCACTCCGTTGAAAAAGTGACCGGGCCCGGTTACGAAATCCTCACATGAAAATCCTTGGCCTCCCGCCATCGTTGCGTCAAATCAACACCTGATGAAATCCTCTCCTCTCAAACACTTCCTGCTCGCGGCAGCCGCCCCATTGATTGTCCATTCCGTGTTCGCCGGCGAAATCCTCAAGGAGGAGCATAACTCCGAATCCGCCATCTCCTCCTGGTGGAACGGGAAAACAATGACCGGCAACTGGCTGGGT
>JBGSSC010000213.1:0-3167 GCA_041737265.1 Terrimicrobiaceae bacterium
GGATTAACGGTAAGTCATGGCCATTCGCGAAGCCTTGCGGCAGTCTGCGGAACCTGCGGCTCAAGGAGGCTCCACAGACCAGCGGAGCCGGTCACCGTGATATGAATCTCTCAGGCTTGGCATGGAGGAATCTGGCCCGGCGTCCAGCCCGGAGCCTGCTTACATCCTCCGGCATCGGCCTGGCAATTGCTTTTGCCGTTTCTACCCTCGGGGTTGCACAGGGGTTTCGAAAGACCTTTGTGGATGGCTACGCTTCCCTTGGCACGCACATGATCGTATCCAAGGTCTCCCGCAACAGTCCCTTGCCGAAACCCTTCGACCAGTCGATCGGGACAGCCATCGCTCAGATGCCCCATGTCGAGGCAGTCTCGGGAATGTATTGGGACTTGATGAGCATCGAGGGGGCTCCGTCACGCGTTGTCTTTGGATGGGAAAGAGGGTCGTTCCGCTGGAAATTTCTTCCCCTTACCGCTGGTTCGCTCGAGCCCGACCGGCAGGATGCTGCCTATGTGGGAATTCTTGCCGCCGCCGCGCTTGGCAAAAATCCGGGAGACCAGCTTGAAATCGAGTCCCGTCGGTTCCTGGTGGCCGGGCTTTTTGAAAAAAGCTCTCCGATTGATAACAGCGCCGTGATTCTTCCTCTCGACGCCATGCAGGACATCCTCGGTCAGCACGGTAAAATCAACTTCCTGAACATCCGCCTCCGGCCGGAGACCACCACCGGGGAATTCGAACTTCTTCGCTCCAAGATTCAGTTGCGGTTCCGCGGCCTCCGGGCGTGCCGGGCCGACGAGTTGTTCAGCGAAAGTGTCGGCGCCCAGGCCGCGATGGCAATGAGCATCGGCGTCAGTTTTTTCGCTCTCTGTATCGGGACTCTTGGAGTGATGAACTCCGTGCTCATGAGCGTCACAGAGCGCAGAGCCGAGATCGGGCTCCTGTTGGCGATCGGATGGGGGCGCCGACGGGTGCTGCGAATGATTCTTGCGGAGTCCCTGCTTTTAAGTCTGCTCGGAGCGGCCGCTGGAATCCTCACGGCCATTGCCGGGGTTTGCCTGCTCGCAAATTTTGGTCCGCTCAGCGGAAAAATTGTCGGGGACTTCCCGGCGGCACTTGTTGTTGCAGCAATCACGGGAGCCACACTCTTTGGGCTGATTGGCGGGATTATCCCGGCCCTGCACGCCGTGAGCCTGAACCCCTCGACGGCCCTCAGACATGAAATTTGAATCCACGAGAGGCAACCGCCGGCCGTGGATTAAAGTCACGGCAACCCTTGCCGGAATCCTTCTGGTCCATTTCTTCGCCGGCCTGCTGGCCAACAAATTCAAGCCCCGGATTCTCAGGCGTTACAGCGGACTCATCCTCCCCTTCTGTTGGGAGGACGAGTCGCCCATCTATGATCGGATCATCCGCGTTCCCCTCTGGAAAGATACCATGCCTGATTTGCCAAGACGGTTGACCGGGGGATTTCCCAAAGCCCGTCTCCTTTCCCGCGAGGCCGGGTACCTGCGGAGGTTCGAGAGCGAAATCCGGTTCGCCCAGATTGTGCATGCCGCTTGTTTTCTATCCCTCCCCTTGTTCCTTCTCCATCGATCTGGTTACCGGCTCTGGCTGGTAGCGGGCTACCTGATCGCTCATTTGCCCAGTCTCCTAATCCAACGCTACAACCACCCGCGCTTCGTGAGAGTATTGCGCAAGATATCGACTCACAGGCCGCCAGGCCTTCGCCAACGTGGGCACGGAGATCTCCCGCCCTCCGGAGGCAGCCAGCAATGACCCTTCTCTCACTCTCATGGAACAACCTCGCACGAAGGAAAATGCGGACCGTCTTGTCTATCGCTGGCGTCTCCATGGGAGTGGCCGCAGCCGGCATCATGTTTTCCCTCGTTGTAGGATTCGAAAAATCCTTGGGGGGAAATCTCCTGTCCGGCCAAACCGATGCCGTCGTGATGCGGATCACCGCACGAAGCCCGTTCCCCGCAGCCTTCACCCGGTCGCGTGCGGAAGAGCTCGGGAAACTGACGGGGGTTGAGGAAGCCGTTCCGGTGTTATGGGGTTTCCTGCATCCCGAAGGAGGAAAAACAATCCCGGTCCAGGGGGTTCCGGAGAACTCCTTTCTGTGGAAAAAATTCGCCCCGAAGCCGGAGCCCGGCGCTTCAGAGGAGACAGATTCCATCCTTCTCGGAAGTTCTGCCGCTGAGTTGCTGGGCAAAACCGCGGGAGAATCGCTCCGTGTGCGCTCACGCAAACTCACTGTGGCCGGCATTTTCGAAACCACGGATCAGGCAGAAAATGCGGGCTCACTCCTGCCCCTCGGGGTGATGCAGGAATTGACCGGGAAAGCCGGCCAGGTGAACCTCGTCCACCTGCGATTGCAGGAGGGTTGGGATGCCCGTACCATAGCCACCCTGAGTGATTCTCTCAGTCGGCGATTCCGGGGACTGCATATTTTCCAGTCCGGTGAGCTTGCTGGAAACCTGCCCGCAATGCAGATAGTTCGCGCCGTGGCGACCGTCACCTCCGCCCTGATGCTGGGCATCGCGGTTTTGGGTGTCACAAACTGCCTGCTGATGAACATCTCCGAGCAGAGGCGGGAGATCGCGATCTTGCGGTCCCTGGGCTGGAGAAAGCCACGGGTGGCCATTCTGCTCACGACCGAATCACTGACCATTTGCCTCATCGGAGCCGTTGTCGGCAGCCTCTTAACGCTGGCGTTCGGGTGGGCGATCTCACAAAGGCCGGAATGGTTCGGCAGCCTGCGTCCGGCTCTTGATCCTCTGTTTCCCCTTCAAGCCGCCGGGATTGCCACGGCATGCGGGCTGCTCGCTTCGCTGTTCCCGGTGTTCAGGGCCTGCAACATGCCGCCCGCAGCGCGCCTCGAACACTGGACCTCCGGTGGCTTCCGGTGATTTTCGCGTTCCGCGGGCGGGGATATACCGCCGGATTCCTTACCAACGAGTGCGAGAGCGCCCCGACCACAAGGTTCGGTGCCCAAAGGAACAGCCGGGACCAGAGGAATCCAAGCACCAGACAGAAGGAAAACCAAAACAGCCCCTGACAGACTGTTCCCGGAAAATAAAGGATCCACTTCGTCAGAAAGGCACTCCAACTCCAATTGCAAAGCCGCTCGGGAGACAATTGACAAGCAGCCAGGAGCATCGCGGCGATGA